>DAOPQX010000148.1:0-8398 GCA_035348395.1 Vicinamibacterales bacterium
CCGGGCACCAGTCCAGCCCGTACGCGTAGAGCTGGTCGTAGGTGTTGAGCGTCACCACCGTCGCGATCGCGACGCCGTTCTTCCGCAGCTTCAGGTCGCTCCCCACGAGCGCCAGCTCGTAGTAGTCGCCGCCCGCGTAATCCCAGGCCCGCCCGCCGGTGTCGGACCCGCTGGCCGCGCGCAGCGTCGCCGGCTCGGTCAGCGCATACGGGCGCCAGTCGCACTTCACGGTGTCGGCGCCGGCACCGGTGAACCCGGACTGCTGGTCGGCCGCGTCGTAGCGGTTGCCGCCCGCGTAGACCGCGATGTCCGAGCTGCGCTCGAGCAGTCCCGCCGGCGACCCCGAGGGCAGGCCCGTGTCGTTCATGTCGGTCGGAAACGGCAGCTCGGCGAGCTGCTGCGCGATGTCCACGTGGACGTCGGTGAGCCCGGCCTCGGCCGCGAGACGCCCGGCCAGGGTGGTCACGCTCTGGCTGCGGTAGTACGGGGTCTCCAGCGTCAGCGGCGCCGCCGTGAACGCGTTGGTCCACGTCTCGAGCGTCGTGACCTGGGTCGAGCTGTCCACCGTACGGATCGTCTGCGTCTCGCTCTCGCCACCGCCGTCCAGCGTGATCTCGTCGCCGGCGGCCAGGTCCGTCGTGTCGCTGACCGTCACCGTGCGACTGCCGGCGCTTACCGTGCCGGTCCGGTCCTCGACTGTCCGCCGGACGGCCTCGGCGCTGTGCAGCTCGAGCAGCTTCGAGTACGCGAACACCTGGAGCGACACGGTCCCCGCGCCCTCGGTCTGGTGAATCGAGCCGGGGACGTCGAGCACGCCGGCGAAGACCCGCTTCCACTGCGGCTCGGCCAGCCCGGTCTCGCGCTCGACGACCAGCTCGAAGACCTGGCCCCGCACCGCGCCCTCGAGCAGGCCGCTGACGACCCCGTCCTCGTCGAAGAACTCGACGTCCATGTCGGAGTGCGTGAGCAGGCCGAGGTCCTCCTCCAGCTCCTCGGTGATCTGCCCGAACGAGTCGAGGTCCGTGCGGTCGGTCAGGTCGTGCACCAGGCCGTCCGGCGTGGTCAGCGTCACGCGAAACTGGCGCAGGTCGCTCATCCAATCCGCCGGGCCTGGTCGCGGCGCTCGACCAGGCGCGCCCGGCGCATCAGCTGTCGCAGCTGGCGATCGCCGGCCTGGTACGCGTAGACGTTGTAGACGTCGCCGCCGCGGTTGTAGGTCTGACGCTGATCGTACGTCGCCGCGTTCCCGACGCCGCTGGCAATCGCCTCACGCAGTCCCTTGCCCCAACCAGCGACCGCGCCGAGTTGCCAGTTGCGCACCATGTCGCCCGCCCAGCGTCGGTTCCCTTCTTCGCCGGCGAGAAACGCCAGGCGATCGTGCTCCGGGTTGTCGAAGCCGCGCTTGCCGCTCTTGCCCCCGCCGCCTGGGTTCGTCTTCCGAATCTCGGCGACTTGTTTCAGACCTGCCGCGATCACGATCGCAGCCAGCGCCGGTCCGAAGATGCCGCCCTGAGAAAGCGCTTTGGTCGCACCCTCCCACGTGTTGATGATCGCCTGGGCGATTGCGAACGCCTTGTGCTCGCCGAAAATCGTAGTGAGCGACCCGATCGCGATGTTGCCGAGTTCGGCGATCCGCGCGGCCTCGGCAGCCATGGCCTGACGCTTCAGCTGCGTCGTCTCTCTGGTTGCCCACTGCTCGGCTTTCGCCGTATCCCACCCGGCCTTGATCCGCCGCTTCTTCTCGTCCTGGATCTGCTGCTCGCGAATCCTCAGGCCCTCGCGGCTGTTCTCGCCGAGCAGCTCCAGATCCCATTCGTTGATCGCGGCCATGGTCTGCCGCCAATGTTCCCCGAGCCGTTCAAGCCCGTTCAGCCATCGCTCGAGCCATTCGGCTCGAAATTTTTCGTCGATAACCGCGGTGTCGTCGCCCGATGCTTCGGCCGCAGCGATCGCCGCTTCGTGCTTCTTCGCCAGCAGATCCAGTTCGAGCTGTAGCCGCTCAAGCGTGTTGTTCTTCGTTACCGCAAGCTGTCCCTCGAGCATCGCGATTTCGAGGTTGAGCGCCCGCTCCTTTCGGGCGGCCGCGTACGTCTTCTCCTTGGCCTCGGTGTCGAGGCGCTCAGCCTCCTGAATAGATGCCAGGGCGAGTGCGTTGCCCTCGGCGCCCATGCGCTCCAGTTCCGCGCGCTTGGCGATCAGCTGCTTTTCGATCGCGAGTGCGTTGTCGCTGAACTTGCGTTCGAGCCCCAGCCGGCGCTCCAGAACCTCGATTTCCGAGCGCAACCGCAGTTCAGCCGCCTTGCGCGCGCGCTCGGCTTCACGCTTCGCCGCCTCGGCTGCCTCCTTGTCGTCCGCGGCTTTGGCAGCCAGTCGCGCCTGATCGATGATCTTCTTTCGCGCGTCTTCCTCGACGATGGCGCTTTTCTCACCGGTGTCGGCCCAGATCTCCGTCGCCTGCTCACCAATGCCGGCGAGCGTTGTGACGAAGTGGCGCTTCCAGTCATCGACCGCGCCGGAGATGCGCGAGAGATAAGCGCTCGGCCCCTCCGTGAACAGGCGCTTCAGGTTGAAGACCTCGCCCCAGACGGCGGCCATGTCCATGGTCTGTGTGACGATCAGATCGACGGCGCCCCCGAAGCCGACCGCGAGCGACTTCACCGCCTTCGTGAGCCACTGAACGGCGTTGAGGACCCAGGTCAGCGCCGGCGCGAGCGCTTCGCCGACGGTGGCCTTGGTGCTGGCCCAGACGCCATTGAGCGTGTCCGCCTGGTTCTGCGTGTCGTCGATCGCGTCGCCGAGGCCGAAGTAGGTCTTGATCGCCTCGTCCATCAGCTCTGCGTTGGTCTTTGTCTGGCCATTCGACTTGACCAGCTCGATGCCGAGCGCCTGGGCGGCCTGCTTGGCCTTGCCCTGCATGATCGCCGCCAGCGCGGCCCCGGCCGCCCCGGCCTCCATGAATCCGGCCTCGGAGATGTCGGCCGCGAGCTTCGTCGCGTACAGCGCGGCATCGGTGTCCTTCGTGATCCCGATGAACTTCTGGAAGATCGGGATCGTCTCGGAAACGAGCGGACCGCCGCTGTCCTGGATCGCCTGCAGGCCGGCCTTGATCTCGGGCAGGCTGCCCTTCGCGTCCAGGCCCAGGCGCTGCATCTGGAAGCCGATGGCGTTGAAGCCCCGCTCCAGCTTCGCGAATTCGGTGATGCTGCTCTTCACGAACGCGGCGATGGTGCCAAGAGCGAACGCGCCGGCGAGGTACTGGCCGACCTGTTTCCCAGCGTCGCCCAAGCCGCCCATCTTCTTCTTCGTCTCGTCGAGCTTCTTGTCCAGCTTGTCGAGACGGGATTTCAGCTCCAGAACACCGTTGTCCTGGAGCACCATCTTCACGATCCCGGCGAGCGTGACGCTCTTCTCGGCCATGTCAGGCCTCCGGTTTCACCGCGCGCTGCACCGGCCAGCCCATCACCGCGAGCTGCTCGGCCGAGGCGTGGATGTCCGCGGCCGGCCTGGGTGCCGATGCCTCGTGGGCCGGCCCGCGAAGCTCCTGCAGGCGAACGATCCGGATCGCCGCCAGGACCGCTTCCGCTGGCCAGGCGTACAACTCGTGAGGCGGAACGCCGAACGCGCGGCCGACCCCGCAGAGCGCGATGTCCCACGTCGAATCCTGCTCGTCGGCGGGCAGCTCGGGCGGTGACGAGTCCTTTGCGTGCGGCGGCGGTAGGTCGCGCGCCAGAGCCTCGACGTCACAGAGCGCCACCACCGCGCGCGCGATCGCCTCGAGCGCGCCTGCGTCTGCCGTCAGCAGCTCACGCGCCTCCCCCGGAACGCCACCGTGTAGTGCGACGCAGGCCTCCAGCACCGTGGCCGCGCGTGCACGATCCGCGAGGAACAGCGGCAGCAGGTCGTCGAGCGTGGCCGGCAATTCCGGGTGCTCGAGCCGGGCCCCCTGGATTGCCTGAACTTCGAGCGGGTACAGCATCAGCAATCGAACCAGCGCCTCGAGCGTGGGCGGGCGGCACACGAAGCGCCGCTCGCCCACTCTCACTACGCGCTCAACGCGCCGGAAGGGGCTGCCGTACATCACGCGCCGCCGCTGTCGACGATCTTGTACAGCTTGTCCTCCGTGGTCACCGTGGCGTCCCAGAGCACCCCGAGGGTCACGCCGTACATCTGCGACTTGTCCTTCAGACCGTACTGGAAGCCATCGCGCGACTTGATGTAGCAGCGGTGCGCCGTGATCGTCCGCGTGGCGGCCACCAGCGTCGGGCCCTGGTTGCCGGCGGTCTCCAGCTTGATCGCCTTGTACTGCTCCGTGCGGGCCCCGCGCAGCAGCGTCTGGTTCGGCGCCGTGCCGGTCAGGTTCGCGGCCGGCTGCTGCAGCGCCCACACCAGCTTCGCGAGGTCGGCTTCCTTCATCACGATCTTGATCTCGACCTCGTCCGTGGAAGGGTACGCACGCTGCGCACACGGCACCTGGTCCCCGTCGCCGATCAGGGCGTTCTCGCTCTTGTCGGTCAGCTCGGACCCGGCCTCGGTCAGACCGACGTCGGTCCACCCGGTGGCCCCGCCGTTCGCAGCCCAGTCGGCGACGTACACGACGCAGCCGCCGATGGCCAGTTTTTTCGGATCCACGGCCATGCATCACCTCCTGCGGCAGGCGCCGCGGTGCATTACTTCCGTCCCTGGTAGAGCTCCGCCGGCGGATCCCCGGCGTCGAGCTGCTCGCCCGGGACCGGTGGCCCCTCCGTTTCCTCCAGCGTTCCATCGACGGCTTCAACCAGGACGGCCAAGCCGAGATCGATGAAGCGCTGCGCATCCTTGACACGCTCCAGCGGGAACTCGTCCCCGGGGTCCACGCGAATCTCGACGTAGGGTCCTGCGGGGCCGAGCGGCTGCGCGAGGTCCTGGAAGAACTCGACCCGCCCAACGCCGGCCGGGAAGTTGGGACCGCCGAAGCGCAGCAGCACTTTCTTCGTCATGAGAGTCCTCACGCGCTCGGCCCGAGTTCGGCCAGCGCGAAGCCCGTCGTGAGCTTGACCAGGATCCGGACATGCGGTCCGATCTGGACGTCTTTCTCGACCGTGACCTCCGAGCGCATCGACTTTGCTGCCAGGTCGACCCTCACGCGCGAGAGACCGAGATCCCAGCACCGCACGCCGTCGGTGCCCCACAGCGCCTTGATCAGGTCGTCGTGCCATCGCAGGCATTCCGCCGCGCACGACAGGTCGACATCCGACTGCAACATCGGAGGATCCGCGGGGGCGACCCAGACCGTGATCGGGATCAGCAGCTCGGCCTCGGTAACGCCCTGCTGCGCGCCCTCCGGATAATCGCCGTCATCGAACAGCGGTACGCAAACGTACGGAGGCTCCGGCGCGCCTGTCTGCCCGGGGATGAAGTAGTTGCAGATCACCCGGTTCTCGCCTCTCAGATCGTGCCAGTAGCCGGCACCACCGAGCGACTTGAGGCGCTGGATGAGTGCGGTGTAGCCCTGCAGCAGCGTCATCGGACCTCCCCTTACGTCCGGGGTAACCGCGATGTCGTCAGCCAGGAACGTCCCGTCAGAGAAACCGAGAGTGGTGATCACGCGTACGCCGAGCAGCCTCCCGGCGGCGACGACCTGGACGGCCAGGACCGTCCAGTCCGGAGCCGGCGCGTCGTGCGCAATCGCCCGGACGGTCTCCCACTCGCCGGCACCGGACGGGTTCTGCACTTGGACGGCAACGCCGCAAGCGCCGCTGTAGCGCCGCACCCAGGCGGTGAGCGTCAAAAGCCCGCCGGCCGTCACGTCGTAGATGCGCGAGACGGCGCCGTAACGGTCCGGCTGCGGATAGCCCGGGCTTTGCTCGTACTTGAGCTGCGCGGCATGCGTGGGGCTGTGATAGCCCAGGAAGTCCACAATCGCGGCCGGCCCACTCAGGCTCCACGCCGCCCACTCGGCCGCCGCGGCCATCAGGCCATCCCCGGCATCAGCTCGGCCACGCGCGGGACGCGATCCTCGCGGAGCGCGATCGCCAGCGCGCGCTCCATCACACCTTGCACTTTCGGCCTCCCGCGCTCGAAACCGCGCTCCAGGTAGTGCCGCGCCTGCTGCACCTGGCGGCGCCGATAGCTGCGGATCGTGATCCGAGCTGTGCGCATGGCCAACTCGCGCCCGGCCGGCTCGCCGTGCAGCCCCGGCTCACGCGCGAACCGCCTTGGCCGCGGCGCCCGACGCTCGTGGGTGCGCACCCGCGTGCGGTAGGTCCCGCCGGTTTCCATCGCGGCGCCGTACGTCTTGAGCCGGACCTTCGCCTGCACGGTCGTGCTCACGAACGAGCTGGAGAGGATCCGCCCGCGCGGTCGCTTCCGCAGCGTGTCGGAGTAGGCCTTGGTCCGCCAGAGCATGTACTCGGGCTCCTCGGCCTCGGCCAGCCGCGCGGCCTCGACGTTCACGATCTGTAGGCCGGCGACGGCGCCGACGATGAGCGTGTGTTTCAGCTTGCGCGCGCCGAGGTTGTCCAGGCGCTTCTTCAGGTCGCCCATACCCTCGATCGCGATGGAGCCCGAGAGCCGCATCACCGTTCCGCCGTCTGTGGAACGGGCTGCCAATACGACCGCAACACATCCCTCATTTCCGGCCGCAGCAGACGCTCGTACCCCAGGCTGACACCTTCGACATTGAGACTGGTCTGGCCCTGGCGCGCCCCCTCGCGGAAGTAGAGCAGCGCCAGCTCGATCGCCAGCTGGCGGAGGTCGTCCGGAACATCGGCGAGTTCGTAGCCGGCCGTGTACGCGACGTGGATGTTCGCGACGCCGTACGCCCAGGGCTTCGGCACGATCTTCCCGGCATCGACCAGCGCGCGCAGGATCTTCCCCTGCGCGGCGTAGACCACCGCAGCCTCGCCGTCGGCGAAGGTCGTCGCATCCGGCAGGAGGATGATCGGGAGTTCTGCGCCGTCCTCGGTCAGCTCCGTGATCGCCGTCACCCGCCGCGTGGCCCAGCCCGTCTCGGGATCGGCCAGGTACAGCAGCTCGCGGCTCTTGCCGACGGCGCGATCACCGCTGTGCCAGGCCGAGTACGCGTTGGACAAGAAGCGCTGGCAGCACTTGCGCTCGATTCGGTCGCAGGCGGCGTCGAGGCAGCGCGTGAGATCGTCCTGCCGATTGCGGGCGCCGTCCGTCGCCGGCAACCAACCGGTGAGCTGGCCCAAGTCCACGATCGCGCGGCCGGGCATCGCGTTACTTCCCAACCATGTCCGCGCTGAACGTCAGCGATGGCGTTGTCCCGGTCAGCGTCCATCGCAGTCGCACGTAGTCGGCCGGCACCTGCTTGAAGACCGCGAGGTACTTCTCAGCCGTCGTCGACGCTTTCGAGTCCACGATGTACGCGTGGTCGGCATCGACGTTCCACGTGGCCGCCCGTGTCGAGTCCACGATAACGACGTCGGGTGCGAGCGGGTACCAGCTGGTTCCGCCGTCGTCCGAGACCTCGAGCCACAGGTCGAAGTCGCTGACGGTCCCTGAGCCCGCGGTGATGTCGATCCCGACGACCGCCTGCGTGATCGTGGCGACCTGGACGGCCGAGCTGTTGGCGCTGGCCGTCTGCGCCTGGGAGGCGAGCAGCGCGAACCTCGTCGCGGCGCCCTGGACAGGGGCCAGCGCGATCGCCGTCGCGACCAAGAAAGTGATCCAGCGTCGGAGCATCGGTCCTCCCCGCGGGGCCGGCGCCGCGACGCCGACCCCCCGACTGATCACACGTTGAAGGCGAACGACTGGGGCGCGCCGGTGAAGTTCTTGCCGCCGAGCAGGAACGCGACCGCGCCTGTCGCCGCCGCGGTGGCCTGCGTCGCGTGCGCCTTCAGCCAGCGCTTGCGCACGCCCTCGCAGCGGATGTACCCGGCATACATCGCCTGGTCGGTGGTCGGGGTCTTCTGGCTGAACACCGCGTCCTCGACGTCGGTGAACGTCCCGTCTGACGTGTCGCACTCCTGGACCTTGACGTCGAGCGTGCCGTTGGCCGCGATCACGCCGCAGGCGAAGATCACAACCGCTTCGTCGTAGCCGGCCGTGTCGACGGCATCGCCGGCGCTGGCGCCGGAGAACGCCTGCGGCTGCAGGGACGTGACGAGTTTGGTTTCTTCGAGCATCAGCGTTCCTCCGGTCCCTTCCGACCGCGGGGGGGAGACTGCATGGCGCGGTCGTTCGGCCGCGGCGGGTTGGGCTCGCGCGGCGGTGGCGGCGGCGCCTTGTCCGAGTACTCGGCCACTTTCGCGACCTCCACGTAATGGTGGGCGAGCGCGCGATCGATGACGTAGACGAGCCCCGGCTTGCGGTGCTCGATGTTCGCGCCCTCGTGGAACACGACGCCGACCTGGTCCGCCGGGTCCACTCCCGGCGCGACGATCGGCGTGTCCTGTTT
>DAOPQX010000149.1:0-8394 GCA_035348395.1 Vicinamibacterales bacterium
GTGCGCGCCAACGCGGCGGGGTCCTGCCCCGCGGCATCGTCCTCGGTCACGTACAGGAAATCGTTGCCGTAGGCGTGCGCCTTGAGGAAAGGCAGCATGGACGGTTCTCCCTCACCGGGTGCAGAACGCGAGGAGGTGCCAGCCGAAGCGCCTGACCCAGGCGCGCGGGAGCGCGTTGAAGGTGCCGACGAAGAACGTGTTGAACAGGGTGCCCTTCCAGCCGCCGTGCAGGCGCGACTTCACCGGGAACCGCTCGGGAACCACCCGCACGTCGGCAAAGCCCGCCAGCAGGCGCCGGAACTCGGCCGGGCTGTACTTCCGGAGGACCGGGGCGTCCTCGTGCTCGAGGCCGACCTTCATCACGCGCGAGAGCAGGTTCAGCCACGAAATCCGGTTGTAGACCTGGAAGATGGCGAGGCCTCCGGGCTTCAGCACGCGCCGGCATTCCTCGACGAGCCGGCGGTCGTCGCCCGTGTACTGCACGACGCCGTGGGCGAACACGAGGTCGAAGCGGCCATCCGGGAACGGCAGGCTCTCGCCGTCGGCCACCAACAGCTCGGCCTGCAGCCCCTGCTGCTCGAGGTTCGTCCAGGCCAGGTCGATCGCCGCCGGCGCGAGATCGACGCCGGTGCCCAGCGCCCCGCCCCGGAGGAAGCGGACGAGGTCCACCCCGGCGCCGCAGCCGACGTCGAGCACGCGCCGCCCGCGATAGCCGTCGAAGTTCACGAGCCGCAGCAGGTGGTGCAGCTTGTCGAAGTGGTACTCGTCGAGGTCGGCGAAGAAGCCGGGCGACCCGGGCGGGTGCTTGCTGATCTCGAGATCGTGGATCCGCGTGTTCCAGTACTGGCGGACCTCGTCGTTGGCGGTCGATCGCGGTCGGTTGGGCACGGCCGCGTACTATAGAATAGGCGGCTGCGCTGGAGCAACGACGGGGACCCTGTGCAACGCGACCTCTCTCGCCTCGCTCGTGAGACCTTCGACGTCCTGGTCGTCGGGGGCGGCATCCACGGCCTCGCCGCGGCCTACGACGCCGCCCAGCGCGGCTTCTCGGTGGCGCTGGTCGAGCGCGGCGATTTCGGGTCGGGCGCCTCGTTCAACCATCAGAAGACGATCCACGGCGGTCTTCGCTACCTGCAGTCGGGCGACTTGAAGCGGATGCGCGAGTCGATCCTCGAGCGCCGCACGCTCGCCCGGATCGCCCCCCACCTGCTCACGCCGCTGCCGTTCCTGATGCCCACCTACCTCAAGCTGACGCGCAGCCGGCTGGCGATGTGGGTGGCGTTCCGGACGGACGCCTTGGTGGGCAGCGATCGGAACGACGGCGTCACGCCGCGGCTCCACCTGCCGGAGGGCCGCCTGCTCTCGAAGGCCGAGTGCCTCGAGGCGTTTCCCGACGTCCGGCAGAAGGGGCTGACCGGCGGCGCCCTGTGGCACGACTACCAGGTCCGCAACACCGACCGCCTCAATCTCGCCTTCGCGCTGGCGGCCGACGCGGCCGGCGCCTGCCTGGCCAACCACGTCGAGGCGATCGCCCCCGCGCTCGAGAAGGGGCGGGCCGTTGGCGCCCGCGTCCGTGACGCGTTGACCGCCTGCGAGTTCGACGTGCGGGCGCGCATGACGCTCAACGCCGCCGGGGCCGCCACGGGACGGCTGATGGCCTCGCTCGGCCGCGCCGAGGCGCACCCGCTCATCAAGGCGATGAACCTCGTGACCCGGCGCCCCTTCTCGGGGCCGGCGCTCGCCTCCTCGACCGACGAGGGCCGGATGCTGTTCATCGTGCCGTGGGAAGGGCGGGCGGTCGCCGGCACGTCGCACTCGCCCGAACCGTGCGGCCCCGAGGAGACCGCGGTCTCCGAGCGCGAGCTCACGTGGTTCATCGGCCAGGTGAACGAGGCGTTCCCCTCGCTGCGGCTCACGGTGGAGGACGTCACGCTGGTTCACCGCGGCATCGTGCCGGCCGCCCGGAGCAGGAAAGGCGAATGGGGCCTCGAGGGGCACTTCCGGCTTCGCGACCACGCGGCCGACGGCGTGGAAGGAGCGGTGTCGTTGGTGGCGGTGAAGTACACGACCGGCCGGGGCGTGGCCGAAGCGGCCGTGGATCTCGTGGCCCGCAAGCTCGGACGCCGCGTCCCCTCGCGCACCGCCCAGGTCCCGCTGCCGGGAGGCGAGGTGGCCGACCTCGAGACGCTCGAGGAGATGGCGCTCCGCGACGCGGCCGGACTGGTCGACAACGAGGTGGCGGCGCAGCTGGCCCTGACCTACGGGGCGAGCTACCCTGCCCTGCTTCAGCTCGTCCGCGAGTCGCCGCCGCTGGCAGCGCGCCTGGCGCCCGCCGTGCCAGTCATCGCCGCGCAGGTGGTGCACGCCGTGCGCGACGAGATGACCTTCACGCTCACCGACCTCGTGACCAGGCGTGTTCCGCTCGGCTCGATGGGCCACCCTGGCGCGACCGCTGCCAGCGCCTGTGCAACCCTGATGGCGAAGGAACTCGGCTGGGACGCGGCGCGGACGGAGCGGGAGCTGCAGGAACTCAGGGATTTCTATCGCCCGGTCTGAGGCTGCTCCCGCGGGCAGGCCCCCAGCACCTTCGGCACCAGCACCTTCGGCACCAGCACCTTCGGCACCAGCACGCTCGGCACCAGCACCTTCGGCACCAGCACGCTCGGCACCAGCACCCTCGGCACCAGCACCTTCAGCACCAGCACCCTCGGCACCAGCACCTTCAGCACCTCCGGCACCTCCTGCACCACCAGCACGATCTCGTTCACTTCACTTCACGTCAAACGCCTTGAACATGTAGGTGAACCCCGCGGTGAACCCGATGCCGGGGTCGCGCGAGGTCAAACCCACGATGCCGCCGAGGTCGAGGCGGGCCGAGCCGATCGTGTAACGCAGGCCGGCGCGAAACTGGCTGAGCGACTCGGTCCCGAGCGGCGCCTCGTCGCCGCGCGTGTTGATCCGGCCGTTCAGCTCGCCGACCACGTCCAGCCGCTCGTCGAGCGCGCGCGCGAGCGACAGGCCGTAAGTGAGCACGTCGTTCTGGCGGCTGGCCAGGATCGGGTCGGGCAGGATCCCCAGGCCCGCGTTCAGCGCGACGCGAACCGACTCGATGGTCTTCCCCGCCAGAATCGACGCGTAGAACTCGGTCGTATCGAGCGCGATGCCGCTCGACTCGCTCGCGTTCGGCAGGCGCGTCGCGATCCGAACGGCGATGGCCGGCGTCGTCTCGCTCTCGGCCAGCAGGCGCAGCTTGGTTCCGATCACCAGGTCCTCGACCGTGCTGGTCGTGTCGCCCGGCTCCACCAGGTCGGCGAGCGGCGCGTCGTTGCGCTCGGTGATGGTCAGGCGCTTGTACGGCGAGCCGGTCAGCTGGATCTCGGCGATCGACCCCACGCCGATCACGACGCCGAGCGCCGGCGCGCGCCACAGGTGGCCTTCGAGGCCCGACGCCGGGAAGAAGATGCTGCGACCATAGTCGACGCCGGCCTCGATGAGGACGTTCCCTGCCCCGATCGCCTCGGGATCCTGGGTCTGGAGTGGACGCTGCTGCGCGAAAACGGGGGCCGAAGTGACGACGACGAAGAGGAGGACGGCAATCAACTTGAATGGGGCGAGCCGCGTGCGGAGAAGCATGCCCTATTGTACAACCCGCTCGCGGCCTCGATTCACCCCGCGAACTTGTACCCGAGACCGTGCACCGTGAGGATGTATTGCGGGTGGCGCGGGTTGGGTTCGATCTTCTGGCGCAGCCAGGCGACGTGGACGTCCACCGTCCGCGTGGACGGCACCGAGTTGTAGCCCCAGACCTCGTTCAGCAGCTGCTCGCGCGTGAGCGTGTCACCGCGGTGCTCGAGAAAGTACTTGAGGAGCAGGAACTCGCGCGCCGAGAGATCGAGCGGCGCCCCGGTGCGCCACACCTCGGCCTTCCGGGTGTCCACGACGATGTCGCCAAAGCGGAACTCGTGCGCGCCGGAAGGGCCGGGGGCGGCGCGGCGCAGCTGCACCTCGATGCGTGCGAGCAGTTCGAGCATGTCGAAGGGTTTCGTCAGGTAGTCGTCGGCCCCCAGCTTCAGGCCGAGCACCTTGTCGATCACCTGGCCGCGGGCGGTCAGCATGATGATGGGGGTGCGAACGCCCTTCTGCCGAAGGTCGCGGCACAGGTCGAAGCCGCTCATCCCGGGCAGCATCACGTCCAGCAGGATCACGTCCCACGCCTCGCCGGCCGCTCGCGCGAGGCCAGACCGGCCGTCCTGGGCGGAAGCGACCTCGAAGCCTTCGCTCTTGAGGCGATCGGTGAGGGTCAGCACCAGGCCGGGCTCGTCCTCGACGAGAAGGACACGCCTCACGGCCGTTCCCCGGCAGGCGCGGCGGCTTCTGGCACGGCGGGCAGCGTCAGCGTGAAGGTGCTGCCCTTCGCCGGCTCCGACCACACCGCGACGGAGCCGCCGTGGGCTTCCGCGACGCGCTTCACGAGGCTGAGGCCGAGACCGTTGCCGTGAACCTGCCGCTCGATCGCCTGCCGTCCCCGGTAGAACGGTTCGAAGACGTGCGCCAGGTCGGCGGGGACCAGGCCCGGTCCCCGGTCGCGCACCGCAATCGCCACCTGGGGACGGCCGCGAACGGCGCCAACGCTGGCCGTGACGCCGATCCACTTCCCCTCGGCCGCGTGCTTCACGGCGTTGCCCACCAGGTTGTGCAGGGCCCGCCGCACGGCCGGCTCGTCCCCGAGGATCGGGGGCGTGCCCTCCGGCGGACACTCCACCTCGAGGGCGATGCCCGCCTGCGCACACAGCGCCTCGCACGAGGCCCGGAGGTCGGCGAGCAGCGAGGCGACGTCGAGCGGTTGCGGGTCGCGGACTGGTCCGTCGCCGTGCACGCGGGAGTACTCGAGGATCTGCTCGACCATCTCGGTCAGGCGGCGGCCCTCGTCCTCGATCAGCTCGCCGTAGCGCCTGGCCTGCGCCGGCTCAGAGACGACCCCGGCGGAGAGGTTCTGCGCGGCGGACCGGATCACCGCGAGCGGCGTACGCAGCTCGTGCGAGACGGTCGTCACGAACTCCATCTGCCGTGCCGCGAGCTGACTCGCGCGCCGCCCGTTGCGGACGACGAGCGCGACGCCGGCGAGCAGCACGGCCAGGATGCCGCCCCCGAGCCAGAGGTTCCGGCGGCGGGCCTGCGCGACGGCGGCATCGAGCGATCCGGCCGGATGCTGGAGGACGAGGCGCCACGACTGAAGCCCTCGCACCGCGCCGGTGGCGTGCGGGATTGGCCCCACATCGTCCCGGCGCTCCACGACGATGGCCATGCGCGGGCCCCCGGCGGCGTCCGCACCCTCGGGGGCCGGGTCGGCGCCGGCCACCCGTGTGCGCAGCGTCAGCTGGCCGGCACCGGCGTCGATCCCGCGCAGTACGTCCAGCCGGAGATTGAAGAAGGGGCTGACGCTGTCTGCCTGCTCCGGGTCGAGCGAGGCTCCCGGTTCCAGACCCCGTGCGAAGAGCGGCTGTCCGGAAGCGGAGAGAACGGCGACCCTGTAGCTGTCAGCTCCCTCGGGCAGGTGCCGCTCGACAAGGGCCGGAAGCACGCTGGTCCGAAGCACGTCCTGGTCGAGGTCGGCCACGACGAAGGCGACCGGCGCGCGAAGCCAGAAGCGAGCCTCGAACACCTGGCGCGCGGCGTCCTCCCCCGGTCCGGATCGCGGTTCCGGCAACGAAGGCCGGCGCGGAAGCAGCGGCAGCGACGCGCCGACCGGAACGAGGAGTGCCGGCAGGGCCGGTGCGACCGGGGGCAGGGTGAGGCGGAACTCAACCGGACGTCCCTCGCGCTCAACCTTACCGGTCGACTTCTCCCCAGCCAGGTAGCTGCGAAGCCCCTCCAGGCGCGGAGGCCATCCTGCGATCGGGGGGCGGAAGGCGCGAACCTGCGGGTCGTAGCGCCTGAAGATCCACTCGCCCTGTTTCGACTGCGCAAGGACGATATCCCGGACCATCCCCGGAAAGCGCGCCGCGTTGCGCCACCTCTCCACCGCCACGGCGAAGCGTTCCCAGTCGCCCGCGGCCATCTCGGCCTCGGACAGGTGCAGGGCGAGGTAAGCGCGGGTGATCTCGCCGTCGAACTCGTCCACCAACTCGCGCGCCCGCTGGTCGAGCGAGCGCCGCAGCTGCTCGCGCTCGGCCTCCGACACCTTGCCGAGCCAGCGGTACTGCAGCCCCGCAAGCGTCGCCACCAGGACGACGAGCGCTGCCGGCACGAGCACGCCGAGCGGGAGCCGCCGAAGCCTCACCACGACGCGAGTGTACTATCAGCCCTCTTCCCCGGGGCCCTCGCTTCCAGCCGCTCGGCCCGGTTTTTACCTTCTTAACGATCTCTTTGCCCCGGCTTAACCATTCGGGTCCGTCCAACCGGCATCATCGGTTCGTCATATGTGCTGACAGCGGACAGACAGTCGCTGGAGGGCGACCACAAGGGTCGCCCCTACGCTCCGGTGGCCGCTACCCGGTTCCATGGAGGCACCAACCGTGAAACGTTCCTTGACCGCCCTGTTCGTTCTCGGCTCCTTCGCCCTGCTCTCCGCGCAGGGCAAGGATGCCGCGGAGGTGCTCGCCGACGCGCGTCAAGCGCTCGGCGGCACGCAGCTCGAATCGCTGAAGTCCCTCTCGGGCAAGGGGCGCACGCTGCGCTCCACGCCGCGAGGCGACACCGTCGAGACCGAGTTCGAGGTGGCGTTCGAGCTGCCCGACAAGTACCGCCTCCGTACGGCGCTGATGCCGATGGGCAACATGACCATCTACCGCGAAATCGGCTTCAACGCCGGCCGGCTGATCGAGCAGGTGGACCGTCCGCCGAACCTCTCGGGCGGGATGGTGCACATCCGGGTCGCGGGGCCGGGCGGCCCGGTCGATCCCGAGAAGATGACGCCCGAGCAGAAGGCCGAGTTCGAGCGGCAGCGGGTGCTGGCGAACAAGAAGGAGTACGCGCGGCTTGCCCTGGGGCTCTTTGCCGCCTCGCCGGGCTTCCCGCTGGAGTTCGCCTACGCCGGCGAGGCCGAGGCGCCCGACGGCAAGGCGGATGTCATCGACGTCAAGGGGCCGGGCGACTTCGCGGCCCGCCTCTTCGTGGACCAGGCAACGCACCTGCCCCTCATGCTGAGCTGGATGGACAAGGAGCCGCTGACGATCCGGATGGGCCCGGGTGGCCCGAGCTGGACCGCAGGGGGTGGCGGCGGCGGGACCGTGGTGCAGCGGCTCGAGCAGCGCTCGGGGCCGATGTCGAAAGAGGAGCGCGAGAAGCTCGAGAAGGAGATGGAAGAGGCGCGTGCGAAGGCAGAGGCCGACCGCCGCACCGTCGAGTTCCGCGTCTACTACGCCGACTACCGCGAGGTGGGGGGCGTGCGGCTGCCCCACCGCATCCAGCGGTCGATCGACGGCAAGGCGGCCGAGGAGATGGAGTTCGACTCGCTGAAGGTGAACGCGAAGATCGATGCCCGCACCTTCGAGCCAACGAAGTAGCGAGGGAGGTGACGCAGGCGTCCCGCTTCTCGAGGGTAGTGGGACAGGCGTCTCGCTTTTCGACGTAGTGGGACAGGCGTCTCGCTTTTCGACGTAGTGGCACAGGCGTCTCGCTTTTCGAAGTAGTGGCACAGGCGTCTCGCCTGTGGTCGCAGGAGATATCGTGCTCAAGGTTCCTCTCGTTCTCTGTGCGGCCCTGATCGCGCTCGCCCCCTCCCCGTTGCTGGCCGGCGAGCAGGCCTCCTCGGCCCGCGTCGTGGTCACCGTCCTCGACCAGACCGGCGCCGTGATCTTGCAGGCGCCGGTCTCGCTGACCCCCGAGGACGGGGGCGCGGAAGCAGCCGTGCCCCGAGAGGCGCTCTCGAACGGACTCGGGGTTGCGGCCTTCGACAATCTTCCGGAGGGGCGCTATACCGTTCGCGCCCAGTTCCCCGGGTTCCAGCAGGCGACCGTGACGGGGGTGCGCGCCCGCCGCGGCCGCGAAGCGCGCGTGCGGGTCGTGCTGCAGCTCGAGAAGCTCGACGAGAACCTCACGGTCGGCCGCGACCGCCAGACCTCCGCGCTCGATCCGCGCGGGTCGGCATTCAGCTCGGTGCTGACCCGCGAGCAGATCGACGCGCTGCCCGACGATCCCGACGAGATGGAAGCGGTGCTGAAGGCGCTCGCCCCGCCCGGCTCGGTGATCCGGGTGGACGGCTTCAGCGGCGGGAGGCTGCCGCCGAAGTCGCAGATTCGTTCGATCCGCCTGCCTCGACTGGACACCTTCGCCGCCCAGAACCACGGCGGCATGATGGGTGCGCACTTCATCGACATCATGACGATGCCCGGAAACGGGCCGCTGCGGGGGAACGTCGACTTCAACTTCCAGGACGAGGCGCTCAACGCGCGC
>DAOPQX010000150.1:0-6191 GCA_035348395.1 Vicinamibacterales bacterium
CAGGGCCGTCAGCCAGGGTCCGCCGTCCCGGCACAGGTCCCGGAACAGCCGCATCTCGAACGGGCGCACCGATTCCGGCGGGATCTTCCGCATCAGCCGGACGATGGCCTCCTGCCCCGGGAACTTGAGCCACGCGAGCAGCTCGGGGCTTCGCCACCCGGCCGAGGGCAGGTCCCACTCGCCGTCGCTGAAGATGATCGACGGCCGGTAGCGCGTCACCAGGTCCTTGAACTGCGGGAAGACGTGCTCGCGCACGTATCGCGGCTTGTCCGCCAGCCACACCGGGTTGTACCACTCGTAGAGCGAGTAGTAGTACCCCATCCGCAGCCCCTTGCGACGGACCGCCTCGGTCAGGTCGCCCAGCAGGTCGCGTCTCGGGCCGATCTCGACGGCGTTCCACGGCCGGCCCCAGATCGCCGACGCCTCCTTGCTGGGCCACAGCGCGAACCCCTCGTGGTGCTTGGAGGTGAGGACGACGTAGCGGGCGCCCGAGCGCGCGAAGACGTCGGCCCAGTGATCCGGGTCGAACAGCTCGGCGCGAAACTGCTTCGCGAACTCCTGGTAGGGGAAGTCGGCGCCGTACATCTTCTGGTGATAGGCCCACGTGCCGGTCTGGATCTCGCTGGCCTTCGGGTCGTCGCGGCCGCGCGTCATCGCGTTCCAGTACCACTCGGCGTAGGCGAGCTTGCCCGGCACCACCGGAGCGTAGGCCGGCACCGAGTACACGCCCCAGTGGATGAAGATGCCGAACTTGGCGTCGGTGAACCACGAAGGCGTCGGCCGCCTGTCGATCGACTCCCACGTGGGCTGGTAGCCCTGCCCCGTCAGGCCCACGGTGAACGCGAGGACGAGGAGCCCTGTCAGCGCTCTCATGCCACACCCCTTCCAGGGTCGGGTGCCGCGACGCGTCACGCTCTCACGACCCGCCCGCCAGCCGGCATTCTATCCGTTTCGCGGTCCACCCCGAAGGGATGCACGGCCCGTCACGCTGCGATCGACTCCCACGATCGGACCACAAAGGACACAAAGGGCACAAAGAGGCGAAGGCTCGCGTTCGATGGCTCTCAAGGCGACAAGAGACCCGTGGCGCAACGCTGCCGGCCATCGGACGGTCGTCCCGGAGCATGTCGAGGGACGACCGCGTCGGGGCCGCCGACGGCCGGCAGCCGTCCCCACGCGCCCTGCGCAGTCTTTGTGATCTGTGTGGTCGATCGGTCGTGATCGTGGTTCAGCGCAACAGGTCCGCGGCCAGGTGCCAGGGGGCCGGGTCGAGGCCGCCTTCCTCGCGGTCGAGCCAGTCGCACAGCTCGGCCTGCAGGCGTGCCGCGGACCGGTCCAGCCGGCGCAGCTCGCTCGAGGCGGCCAGCACGCCGCGGATCAGCACGCGGGCCTGGAGGCCGAGCCCCGGGAGGCAGGGGCTCAGGCGCCGGATGTTCCTCACGACCAGCGTCATCACCTCGCGGTACAGCGTGAGGGTGGCGATGCCGCGGCCCTCGATCGCGAACCGTTCGCGCACCGAGGGGTCGCGCCTGGCCGCGAGCATCGCGGCAATGAAGTCGCCGGCCGTTGGGCGGTGCGTCGCAGCGAAGAGCGTGACGACCCGATCGAAGTCGTCGACGTGTGCGTCCGAGCCGCCCAGCGCCAGTGCCGCCGGCAGCCCCGCGCCAGCCTCGTGCGCCGGCGAGCGCCTCCGCTCGTTCTCGCGCCGCCTGGCCGCCAGCAGGCGCTCCAGCAGCCGCGCGCTCCGCTGGGAGAAGCCGCCGTTCACGACCTCGACCACGTCGAACAGGCCGATCAGGGCGAGCAGCTGCTCGAGCCGCAGGTCGTGCCCGTCGAGCGGGTGTGCCAGCGCGCAGGCGAGGCGCCGCGCCTCGCAGAAGCCGTGGACCGCGACGGTGTCCGGCGCCGGCGCTCCCAGTGGCGTGCAGCAGTCGTAGAGATCGTCGAGCAGCGCCTGCGTGATCCCGTAGTGACGCCCGAGCGGGCCGTCGTGCGGCCCTGCGGGCCCGTACACCAGCACCTCGGGGGCATCGATCCACCCGCCGCATCGGTCGGACAGGACGGTCTGGATTTCGGCGCCGACGCCGAAGCGGTGGCACCGCCGTGCGAGGGCCAGCGCCTCCTCGTCCACCACGTGCCGTCGCGCGGAGACGTGGTCCGTCAGAAAGAGCAGGTCGACGGGCCTGCTCGTGCGGCGCCCCGCCAGCACCTCCTCGAGGTCGGCCAGGGTCGTCTCGCACTCGAACCAGGGAAGGCCTTGGGCCGCCTGACCCACCTCGCGCGCCAGGAACGACGAGATAAGCGGGTAGGACCGGTTCGCGAGGCGGTTCGATCCGGCCGAGTGAACGTGCGTGACGACGCGATAGGTGGTGAGCATCGGCTAGGGCGCGCCGCCCGCGGTGCCGTGCTCCAGCGCGAGGGCGATGGCCCGGCGCTCGGCGGGCGAGACGGCCACCCACGGGGCGAGCAGGTAGGCGGCGCACCAGAACAGGCCGACGTCCCACATCCAGCCTGCCGGGTAGGAGGCGAGGCTCGAGGCGACCCCGACGATCGGAAAGGCACGCTCGAGCGAGCGGAGGCGGCCCTTGTGGTTCTTGTAGGGCCAGCGCGTCAGCCCGCCGGCCGCGACCAGGATCACGGCGGCCGCCTGCAACCACACCCACTGCTCCCCGGCCAGCAGCCTCGCGTTGAGCAGCAGGACGATGACGAAGCCCGACGCTGGCCGCGGGATGCCGATCCAGTACCCGGGATAGCGAAGCGCCAGCGTGTTCGCCCGAGCCAGGCGGACGGTCCCCAGCAGGATCGTGGCGAATCCGGCGGCGGCAGCGGCCCAGAACTGGTACGGGCGCAGCGCCGCGAAGGCGAGAAAGCCCGGCGCGAGCGTGTAGGCCACGTGGTCGGCGAGGTCGTCGAACTGGGCGCCGAACTGGTTCCGCGTGTTCGTCAGGCGCGCCACCAGCCCGTCGAGCGCGTCGAACCCCCACGCGACGAACACGAGAAACGACGCCAGGGCGATGCGGCCATCGAACGCGAGCACGATCGAGGCGACCGACACCAGCAGCGAGAGAGTCGTGACCGAATCCTTGAGCTTGAACATGAGGCGGTAGTCGGGGGGCGGCACGCGAATCTTAGCGTGGATCCGACGATCGACGGAAGGACTGCGCCGAAACCTCACACGAATCGCACTCCCGCCAGCGGATCTCGAAGATCCGCTGGCGCCAGGCGATCGCGGTCGCCTCGTTCGAGTAGACCAGCCGCAGGCACCCCGGCCGGGCGGCCGGGTCGCGGACCGCCTTCAGGTACGGCCGCCGCTCGATGTTGAGGTCGTCCACCGCCAGGTGTGTGACCCCCGCCGAGCGCATCCACGCCATCGCCTGTGCCAGCGTGTCGAAGGTCCCCGGGCGAACGACGCTGAGGCCGGTCGCCGGCGCGTAGAGGTCCATCAGTCCGACCCCGGCCACCTTGGTGTCGGGCACGTGCATCATCACGAAGGCGCTGCCCTCCACGATCGCGAGCCGGCCGCGGACGTGCCCGGCTGCCCAGCGGCCCCACTCCACGGCGTCCGCGACCTCGGCCGCCGTCTCGCGGTGACGGTGCCACGCGGCGGTGACGAGCGACTGGGCGACGATCACCACCACGAACGCCGCGACCACGGCCGGCCGAACCCGGCTGCGCGCGGCGGCGGCGCGCACACCGTCGGCCGCCATCAGCAGCGCGAGCGGCGCGATCGGGTACAGGTGGCGCGTGCCGACCCCTGCCAGCCCCGCCACGCCGGCCAGCCACACGCCAGTCACCACGAGCACCGGCCTGAAGGCGGGATCGTGGCGCCGTCTCCATGCCGCTGCGAGCACGAACGGCACGAGCAGCGGCGTCGCGACGTACAGCGTGAACTGCACCGCCACGCGTCCCGCCCCGTCCACGACGAACCGGTCGAAGGCGCGGCCGGGAGTCATCGACCCCAGGAAGTCCCGGAGCGAGACCACCGGGACGTTCGGGCTCCAGACGTGCTCCTTCTCGGCGGCGAGGAGGATCTTGTCGTTCGCGCCGAAGGTCAACGGCGAACCGAAGGCCGCGTGCCGCTGGATCGCCGCGGGCGCGGCCACCGCGCACGCGACCAGGCCGACAGCCGCCGCGCGCCGCAGCGGCGCCGCCAGGCGCTCCCCCTCGCGCCGTTCGGTTGCTGCCGCCAGCACGAGGGCGAACGCCGCCAGCAGCCCGTGCGGCCTGACCCACCAGGCCAGCCCGGCGAGCGCGCCGGCCCACCACGGCGTGCGGGCGGCGCCCCTCGCCCACACCATCGACGCCACCGCCCCGACCAGCAGCAGCGTGAAGAGCGGCTCGGCCATCGCCGACCACGCCGAGGTGATGAGGACCGCCGAGACAGCCGTGAACAGGAGCGCCAGGCGCATGCTCGCGGGATCGACCAGCTCGCGCGCCAGGCGGGCCAGCGGAAGGAGGATCGCGGTGCCGGCGGCAATCGACACGAGGCGCGCGATCGCCATCGTCCCGGCCTCGTGCGTGCCGCCGGCCATCCCCACGAACGGGGCCAGCGCCAGCGGCCAGCCGATGGCGTGGGTCGACATCGGCAGCAGGTCGCCGCCGGCGATCTCGCGCGCCTTCACGAGGTAGCCGAACCCGTCCTCCGCGAGCACGAGGCCGAAGGGCGCGAACGCCAGGCGCAGCAGGCAGGCGAGGAGGACGAACCCGGGGACGGCGCAGAGGCCGCGTGCGAGAGAGCGGGTGGGCATCGGGCTCGTTGAGGTCGTGGTCGATCGAGGCTACCATCTTACGCACCCGCTACGCCCCCCTCAAGCGGCGGCCTTCATCGAAATGACCTGCGCACTCGCAATCCTCGGCGGCGGGCCCGCCGGCCTGGCGGCCGGCTGCGCCGCGGCCTCGCTGAACGTCCCGTTCGCCGTGTTCGAGGGCTCCCCGCACGCGGGAGGCAACTGCCGGACCATCAGCCGCGACGGGTTCCGCTTCGACACCGGGGCGCATCGCCTCCACGACCGCGACGCCGGCGTCACCGCGTGGGTCCGGTCGCTGCTCGACGGCGAGCTGACCGAGGTCGCGGCGCCAAGCCGGATCGCGTTCGACGGGCGCTTCGTGAACTTCCCCCTCTCACCAATCAACGCGGCGCGGGCGCTGGGGGCCCGCCGCTCGGCCCGGGCGCTCATCGAGATCGCCAATCAGCGCCTGCATCCGCGAACGCCCGCGGCGTCGTTCGAGGACTTCGCCCTGCGGTCGTACGGGCGGACGCTGGCCGAGGCATTCCTGTTGGGCTACTCGTCGAAGCTCTGGGGGCGGCCCTGCCGGGAACTGGCCCCCGAGATCGCGGGAGCCCGCCTGAACGGGCTCGGAGTGCGGGCGGTCCTCGCCGAGATGGCAGGCGGCGGCCGGCGCACCCGCCACCTCGACGGGCGATTTCTCTACCCCCGGCGCGGCATCGGGCGCCTCACCGATCGGCTGGCCCAGGCCTGCGGGGAGGCCCTGCGGCTCCGCTCGCGGATCACCCGCGTGCTTCACGACGGGCGGCGGATCGCCGCCGTGGTCGTCAACGACGGCGAGCGCGTGGACGTCGAGGGGGCCGTCAGCACCCTCCCGCTCGGCGCGTTCGCGTCGATGCTCGACCCGGCCCCGCCACCGGCGGTGCTCGACGCGGCGGAGGGGCTTCGCTTCCGCCACGTCGTGCTGGTCGCGATCTTCCTGCGTCGCCAATCGGTGACACCCTGCGCCACGGTCTATTTCCCCGACTCTGCGGTGCCGTTCACGCGCGTGTACGAGCCCCGCAACCGAAGCGAGGCGATGGCGCCGGCCGGACACACCTCGCTGGTGGCGGAGATCCCGTGCGGCGAGGCGGACGCGCCCTGGCGGATGGACGACCTCGCCGTCGCCGCGCTCGCGCGCGGGGCGCTCGAGGGGATCGGGTGGGTCGATCCCGCCGAGATTGCGGGCATCGACGTGCATCGCCTGGCCGACGCGTACCCGGTGCTCGACGTCGACGCTCGCGGCCGCGCGCTGGCCGTCGAGCAGTTCCTCGGCCGCTTCGCCAACCTTCGGCTCGCCGGGCGTCCCGGACGATTCGCCTACAGCCACCTGCACGACCAGCTGCGCCAGGGCCGCGAGAGCGTTGCCGCGATCCTCGGGGGGGCCAACCCGTGAAGGCCCGGGCCGTGGCGGCGCTCGTGCGG
>DAOPQX010000150.1:6201-8368 GCA_035348395.1 Vicinamibacterales bacterium
CCGTCCCGAGACGGTCGTGCTCGCGGCCTTCGTGGCGGTCCTGGCTGGCCTGCGGCTGGCTTACGGCGGGCCGCTGACGGCCGACAAGCTGACGGCCAAGGTGCCGCTCGCGGGAATGGGGTTCATCATGGCCGCCGGCGTCCTCGCCGACAGGCTGGCGTGGGCGCGCGGGCACGCCGGATCGCTGCCGGGGCGCGCGGCGCGGCCGTGGCCGGCCGCCGCACGCCTGGCCTCCGACTGGCTGCCGGTGGTGCTCTGCATCCTGGTCTACGAGAACCTGCACGACGTCGTGAAGCTGATCCACCACGACACGCTCGATCCGCAGCTCGCGCGGATCGATGCCTGGATGTTCGGGGTGCAGCCCACGCTCTGGCTGCAGCGCCTGGCGAGCCCGTGGCTCACCGACGGGCTCGCCCTGGCGTACTCCTCCTACTTCTTCACGCCCACGATTCTCGGGGTGCTGCTGTACGCGGCGGGCCGCACGCGGGAGTTTCGGGCGTTCATGCTTGCCGTGATCGCGGCGATGTACCTGGGATTCCTGGGATACGTGCTCGTGCCGGCGATCGGGCCCCTGTATTACCTGGAGGGGCAGTACGACGCCCCGGCGCGGCTGGCCGGGCTGTGGTTCTACGACGCGGCGCACGCGTTCATGAACGACTACCGGTCGATCAACCGCGACTGCTTCCCGAGCCTGCACACCGCGATCAGCGCGCTCACGCTCGCGTGGGCGTGGCGGGCGCGGGCTCTCCATCCGCTGGGGCGGACGGTCGCCTGGGTGTACCTGCCGCTCACGCTGGCGCTCTGGTTCTCGACGGTCTACCTCCGCTACCACTGGGTCATCGACCTCATCGCCGGCTGGGCCCTCGCGGCCATCGTCATGGTGACGGTCCCGCGCATCGCACGCTGGTGGCACGACGCGGCCGAGGGCGGGACGTCGTGAACGCCGCGTGGGCGCTGGCCCTGGCCCTCGCGGCGCTCGTGCTGCGGCTGCCGGTCTTCCTCCGGACCTTCGCCAGCGGCGACGAGGCCACCTACTCGGCGCTGGCCGGCGCGTTGCTGGACGGGCGGTGGCTGTACTCGGGCGCGGTGGATCACAAGCCTCCGCTCATCGCCTCGACCTACGCCCTGGTCTACGCGGGGGCTGGCCGCGGCGCCATCCACGCCGTCCACGCGCTCTCGATTCTCACGCTCGTCGCGACCGCGTTCCTCATCGGCGTGCTCGCCCGGCGACTCGGGCTCGGACGGGCGGCGGCCAGGGCGGCCGCGGTTGTCTACGTGATCTGGGCCTCGATCGGCCCGGGCAGAGACGTGCTGGCGGCCAACGGCGAGCTGCTGATGGCGCTGCCGGCCGTGTCGGCCCTTGTCCTGGCCGCATCCCCGTCGGTGCTCGAAGGGGCGGGCAGGTTCCTCGTGCGCGACTCCTGGCGCTGGTTCGCAGCAGGGAGCCTTGCGGCCGTCGCCGCGCTGTTCAAGTACCAGGGAGCGGCGATCGCGGCGCCCCTCGTGCTGCTCGCCGTCTCGACCGAGGGCGCACGGCCGGGGCAGCGTGCCGCCAGGATCCTCGCCCGTCTCTCGGCCGCCGGGCTCGGCGCCCTCGCCGTCGTCGCCGCGTTCGTCGTCCCCTACTCTCTCCGCGGCGAGATCGATGCGCTCGGCTTCTGGGCGTGGGACTACCCGCTGCGGTACGCCGGGTCGCTCGACCCCGCGTCAGCCCTGTTCGCCGGCGTGGGCATGACCGTTTGGTGGCTGGCCATGTCGGCCGGGCCGCTGGTGCTCGTCGCCGCCGGAGGGACGTCGTTTCCCGCGCGCCGGCTCGTCATCGCGTGGATTGCGGGCGCGGCCCTCGGCGTCGCCTCGGGCGGACGGTTCTTCCTGCACTACTACCTCCAGCTGCTGCCGCCGCTGGCCCTGGCGGCCGGCCTGGGCGTGGCGCGCCTGCTCGAGCGGCACTCCCCCGCTTCGCGGCGCCGGCTCGCCGCGGCCGCCACGCTGACCTCCGCCGCGGTGGCCATCTCGTGGGGCGTCAACGCCGCCGAGTTCCGGCTGCACCCCGACCGCGCCCGCCACGATGCCGCCTACCGCGCGGTGGGCGCCTACGTCACGTCGCGCACCGTTTCGGGCGAGGGCATCTTCGTCTGGGGCAACTCGCCCGAGATCTACCACTACG
>DAOPQX010000151.1:0-8367 GCA_035348395.1 Vicinamibacterales bacterium
GAGCCCTCGAGCGCCAGCGATCCCGCCGTCGTCGTCATTCGGTCGGAGGTGCCGACGTTGTCCTTGACGAGGATCGGGATGCCGTGGAGCGGGCCCCGCGTGCGGCCGCCCTTGCGCTCCTCGTCGAGGCGCGAGGCGAGATCGAGCGCGTCGGGGTTGACCTCGAGCACCTGGCGCAGCGCGGGTCCCTGCCGGTCGAGCGCCTCGATGCGGGACAGGTATTTCTCGACCAGCGAGCGCGCGGTCTCGCGCCCGGTTTCCATCGCCCTTTGCAGATCGGCGATGGTGGCTTCCTCCAGCTCGAAGGATGGAATGGCGAGCCGGCTTCCCGACGCTTGCGGCGCTGCTGGCCCGGCGGCGCCCGCCGGCCCCGCCACCACCGCACCCGCCGCCAGCGTCCCCGCCCGGAGGAAGTCTCGTCGTTTCATGACCCGAATAGTAACCTGTACCGGGCACAATGCCTGCCCCTACAGGTGACAGGTCATGCTTTTTCGTGGTCTCGTCAACGGCATCCCCGTGACCGGCAGCCTGAAGGAGAACTCGCTGTCGCTGGCTGAGGACGAGCGTCTCGTCGTCTCCTGGGACCTGGGCGGCCGTCTGTACAGCGTGTGGCGCTTCAAGCACACGTGGCGGCGCGGGCTGAACGGCGAGGTGCTCTACAAGTGGTACGAGGAGGGCGCGGGCGGGCCGGCCAGCCGGGGCTACGACGAGCGCCGGCGGCGGACGCTGACCCGCGAAGAAGCGGCGCCGGTAGTAGACGAGGCCGCGCGGTTCGCCTCCCGGGCGCTGGCGGCGATGCAGGAGATGCCCGGCTCCTGGAGCGGGCGGGAGAACCCGGGTGTCTGGAGCCTCTTCCTGCAGCGCCTCGAGGCGTGCGCACGGTTCAACTCGGGGGTGGCGGACGCCGACGCGGCGCGCTTCGCCGAACTCTACCGGCCGGTCGGGATCCTGCCGCCCGATCAGTACCTGTCCGTGGTGCTGCAGGCCACCGAGGGGTGCTCGTTCGGCAGCTGCACGTTCTGCGACTTGTACCACGACGGCTACCGGGTGAAGGCACCCGGCGAGTTCGCCGCCCACGTGCGCGGCGTCGTGGAGTACCTCGGGGCGTCGATCGCGCTGCGGCGGCGCTCCATCTTCCTGGGGGCGGCCAACGCCCTGGCCGTCCCGGTGCCTCGCCTCGTCGCGCTGCTCGAGACGCTGCGCGCGACGTTTCCGGCGCCGCTGCCGCCGGTGCGCGCCTTCGTGGATGCCTTTACCGGCGTGCGCAAGAACACCGAAGACTACCGGGTGCTGGCGGGCCTGGGCCTCGGCCGGGTCTACATCGGCCTCGAGTCGGGTCACGACCCGCTGCTCGCCTTCGTCCGCAAGCCGGGCACCGCGGGTGAGGCGGTCGAGACGGTCCGCGCGATGAAGGCCGCGGGGCTCCAGGTCGGCGTGATCGTGATGATCGGCCTCGGCGGAGAGGCGTTCTCCTCCCCGCACGTCGAGGACACCGCAAGAACCGTGAACGCGATGGGGCTCGGAGAGGGCGACCTGTTGTACTTCAGCGATCTGGTGGAGATGCCCGGCACAGCCTACCCTGCCATCGCGCGTGACGCGCAGGTGCGGCCGCTCGACCTGGCCGCGCGTCTCGCCCAGCTCTCTGCCCTTCGCTCGCGCCTGGCGTTCACCGGCCGCCCGCCGCAGTACGCCCGCTACGACATCAGGGAGTTCGTGTACTGACGGAGATCGCATCGTGCAGGAGGTGCAGGTGGTGCCGAAGGTGCCGAAGGCCTGCCGCGCCGTAGCGCGCACCCCGCGGCGAAGGCGGGTGCAGTGCTGATGGTGCCGGAAGTGCTGGTGCCGAGAGTGCCGCGCTCCCTCTGCGCCGTTCAGTGCGCCAGCCTGTCACGTACGGTTCACCGCAGACGAAACCTCCGCGTGCGTCTCCGTGCCTCTGTGCCTCTGTGGTGAACGTGGACAAGCCGCGACGTCTGTCGCGTACGATGCAACGCCGCGTATATGGTAGAGTTGCGCCGTTCCACCTTGATCCGTCGAGGCACAAGCCGTCCGCCGGGACTGTCCCGTGGGACGTTTCAGGAGGCACTGCGATGGCTTACGCGGCGAAAGACTACTCGGCCCTCATCGGCATGCCGGGCTTCAGCGAGGCCCTGCTGAAGAACCACTTCACGCTCTACCAGGGCTACGTGGCCAACACGAACAAGGTGATCGACGCGGTCGAGGCGCTCGCGAAGGAAGGGAAGGGAGCGTCGCCCGAGTACGCCGAGCAGAAGCGGCGGCTGGGATGGGAGTTCGACGGCATGCGGCTGCACGAGTACTACTTCGAGAACCTGGGCGGGCAGGGGCCGCTCGCGCCCGACGGCAGGCTGGCGCAGCGGATCGCGGCCGACTTCGGCAGCTACGAGCAGTGGGAGACCGACTTCAAGGCCACCGGCGCGATGCGGGGCATCGGCTGGGCGGTCCTGTACCAGGACTCGAACACGGGGCGGCTGCTCAACTTCTGGATCAACGAGCACGACACCGGGCACCCCGCCGGGTGCACGCCGATCCTCGTGATGGACGTGTTCGAGCACGCCTTCATGCTCGACTACGGCACCAGGCGCGCCGACTACATCGCCGCCTTCTTCGGCAACGTGAACTGGGCCGCCGCCGAGTCGCGCCTGCGGTAGCGGCCGCATGAACTATCCCATCTGGTCGCTGCCGGCGCCGGGGCTGCTCATCGCCGCCGTGGCGATCCTGCACGTGTTCATCTCGCACTTCGCGGTCGGCGGGGGCCTCTTCCTGGTCCTCGCCGAACGCAGGGCGCGGCGCACTGCAGACGAGGCGTTCCTGGGCTACCTGAAGCGGCACAGCCGCTTCTTCGTCCTCCTCACGCTGGTGCTCGGAGCGATCACCGGGGTCGGAATCTGGTTCACGATTGGCCTGGTCCACCCGCAGGCCACCTCGGCGCTCATCAACACCTTCGTCTGGGCCTGGGCGATCGAGTGGACGTTCTTCGTCACCGAGATCGCTGCCGCCCTCGTCTACTACTACGGCTGGGAGCGCCTGTCGCCGCGAACCCACGTGGCGGTCGGCTGGATCTACTTCGGCGCCGCCTGGCTCAGCCTGGCAGTCATCAACGGCATCCTCAGCTTCATGCTGACGCCGGGCGCCTGGCTCGAAACCGGCAGCTTCTGGGCGGGCCTGGCCAACCCCACCTACTGGCCCTCGACCTTTGCGAGAACCTTCGTGGCGATCGGCCTCGCCGGGCTCTACGCGCTGCTGACCGCAGCGCGTCTCGAGGACCAGGCTTTGAAGGCGCGCGTGGCGCGCTACGCCGGAACCTGACGGCGTGCGCGTGCCGAGGCCGGCGGCTGCGCCGGCCCCGCCCGATGCCGAACCCTATCCGTTCACGGTGACCTCGCTGCGCGAGACCGGCGTGCTTCGCGCGGCGCGCTGGACCTGTCTGCCCGAGCCGGCCACCGACCCCGTCGCCAGGATGGAGGCGGAGGGACGCGAGGTGTTCCGCCTGCTGTGCAGGTCGTGCCACACGACCGGCGGCTACCTGGCGATCCGCCCGCTCGTGGCGCGGGTCTCCTGGGCGGCCGCGGCGACCATCCTGAACTTCCTCCCCGGCTTCTGGTGGCTGGTCGCGCTTCCCCGCGAGGCACTGCTCGCGCTGCTCGGGCACGAGCCGCTCGCCGCCTTCTGCTTTGCGGCCGGCGTCCTGGCGTCGCTGGGCGCGCTCGCGCTGCTCGTGCCGGCGGCCTTCGCTCCCGAGCCGCGGCGCCTGCTCTACGGCGCTGACGGCTCGCTCGGCCTCGCACTCGTGCTGATGGTGCTGGTGCGCGACTCGGCCCGCCGGATCGCGCTGGCCCCGACCGGGTTCGGGACGACCGCCTGGGTGGTGCCGCAGTGGGGGCCAATCGCGGTCTTCGGCGCCCTGCTGGTGGCCGCGGCTGTCGCGGTGGTCTGGATGGTAGTCAAGCTCGCGCGCGGAACGCCCGCCCGCTCGCCGCACGACGCGGGCGTGTAGGGGGAGGATTCCGGAGTCAGGATTCAGGATTCGGGAGTCAGGCCAGCTTCCAGCAGCCTGTCGGCCAGCTCCCCAAGCGACGCAACCCGCTCGCAGTCGAAGTCGCGGTACAGGCCAAGGGGATCGATGAGCACGGCGCGCAGCCCCGCCGCGCGCGCTCCCTCCACGTCCACGTAGTACAGGTCGCCCGCGTGCAGCGTCGACTCGCGCGCGGCGGCCGTGCGCTCGAGCGCCAGGTCGAACAGCCGGCGGTCGGGCTTCTCCACTCCCTCCTCCTGGGAATCGAGCATCGCGTCCACCTTGCGACTGAGGCCCAGGCGATCGAACAGGACGCGGAGCCTGCCGTTGGAGTTCGACACGACCACCAGCCGCAGCCCGGCCCGGCGCATCCGGTCGAGCGCCTCGACCACGCCGTCGGGGACCTGCTCCCAGAGGTTGACTTGCTCGTGATAGGCATGGAGCTCGGCAAGCGCGGCCTCGGTCCGGTGCGTGAGGGCGACACCGGCCTTCTCGAGGACCAGGTTGAAGTACAGCCAGCCTCGCTGCTGGTCGCTGGCGTTCCTCCCCTTGGTCACGTCCAGATCGAACCGGGCGTGGGGGTCTGCCCGCGCCAGCGCCTCGGGCGTCGTCTCCACGCCGTGCGCCGCCAGGGTGTCGGCGATCCGCCGCCAATTGGGAACCACCAGCACGCCGCCAGCATCGAGGAAGACCGTTTGGATTCGCATCCCTGTCGTCCTAGCAGACCGCTGTGTTTCTACATTCTTCCTTTTGCATTTTGCATTCAGGCCGCGCTTCTCAGGGGCCTGCCAGCGCCTGGTCGATGAACGCCTGGATGTCGCTGGCCGGGCGCGCGCCCACCGTCTCGCCGGCCACCTCGCCGTTCCTGAACACCCCCAGCATCGGGATCGACTGCACCCGGAAGCGAGCGGCCACCTCGGGCAGCTCCTCCGTGTTCACTTTGACCACCAGCAGGCGCCCGGCGTTCTGCTGCGCCACCTTGGCCAATTCGGGCGTCACCATCCGGCAGGGGCCGCACCACTCGGCCCAGTAGTCCACCACGACCGGGAGCGAGGCGCGTGACACGACGGCGTCGAACGTCTCGACGTCCGGCACCTCGATCGCCTGTCCTGGGGCCCGCACCCCGGTGCCGCACTTGCCGCACCGTACCTCGCTGTGAAGGTGAGCGTAGGGAATCCGGTTTCGCTGCCCGCAGCTCGGGCACGCGACGATCACCCCGCGGGCGTCGAGCGAGGGGGAAGGGGCGCTCATAGCTGCTCCGTGTCGAAGTCGGCCAGCACCGGGGCGTGGTCGGACGTCCCCACCTCGCGGAACACGGGGCAGGACCGTGCCCGCTGGGCAAGGCTCCCGCTGGCCAGCACGTAGTCGAGGCGCCACCCGATGTTGCGCTGGCGGAGGTTCCGCCACGGCGCCCACCAGGTGAACAACTGGTCGTTCTCCGGGTCGAGCGCGCGGCCGACGTCCACGAGGCCGCGCGAGATGATCCGCTCGAGCAGCGCGCGCTCCTCCGGGAGCTGGCCGATCGCATTCACCTTCCGCTCCTTCGGGTGCACGTCCATGTCGGTCCGCGCCACGTTCAGATCGCCGCACAGCACGAGCTGCAGCCCCTGCCCCGCGGCCTCGCGCGCGTAGTCCTCGAGCGACGCCAGAAACTTCATCTTCGCCGGGAAGTCCTTGCCGCCGTTGGGGACGTACACCGATCCCACCACCGTGCCGCCCAGGCGGGTGACGACGATCCGGTTCTCGAAGTCGAAGGGCGGGTGGGTGAACAGCGGCCGCTCGGGGAAGGCCGCCTTCCGCAGGTGCAGCCCGACGCCCGAGTACCCCTTGGCGCCGTGCCAGTAGCACCAGTAGCCTTCCAGCTCGCACAGGAACGCCGGCAGCTGGTCGGACGAGGCCTTCAGCTCCTGCAGGCAGACGATGTCAGGCTGCTCCAGGGCGATCCAGCTGTGGACCTGCTCCTGGCGGGCGCGGATGCCGTTGACGTTCCAGGTCGCGATCTTCATCGGTTTCAGTGTCATCATAGCGCGTCGATCGAAGGAGGAACCCATGCCTGCAGGGGTGAGCGTCGCCTGCCGCCGTCTGCTCACGCTCGCCGCGCTCCTGGCCGTGCCGGCGGCGGCGTGGGCCGCAGGACAGTCGCGGACCGAACTGGCGCAGTGGACCATCCAGTCGAGCGCGCGCGTGCCCGAGAGGGGGGATCGCCTGTCGCGCCCCGGGGTGGACGTCCAGTCGTGGCACGCCGTCACGGTGCCCACCACCGTCGTCGGCGCGCTGGTGGAGGCCGGCGTCTACAAGGATCCGTACTTCGGCATGAACCTGCGCGCCATCCCGGGGACCACCTACCCGATTGGCGAGCGGTTCACGCTGCTGCCGACCCCCGCCGACAGCCCCTTCAAGCCGGCGTGGTGGTACCGCACCGAGTTCACCGTCCCCCGGGAGAAGGCCGGGCGGCGCCTGGCCCTTCACTTCGACGGGATCAACTACCGGGCGAACGTGTGGCTGAACGGCCGGCAGGTTGCCGCCTCCTCCGACGTGGTGGGGACATTCCGGCGGTTCGAGTTCGACGTGACGGGGATCGCCCGGGCGGGGGTCAACGCGCTTGCGGTGGAGGTCTTCGGGCCCGAGCCCGAAGACCTCGCCATCATGTGGGTGGACTGGAACCCCACGCCGGCGGACAAGAACATGGGCCTCTGGGGCAAGGTCTACCTGACCGACAGTGGCCCCGTGACCCTGCGCCATCCCTACGTCGAGACCGCTCTCGAGCTGCCCTCGCTGAAAGCTGCGCGGCTCACGGTCAGCGCCGAGCTGGCCAACCAGACGGACAGCCCGGTGGCGGCGACACTCCGGGGCCAGATCGGGGCCATCGCGTTCAGCAAGCCGGTGTCGCTCGCCCCCCGGTCCACCGCGACGGTCGTCTTCACGCCCGAGGAAGTGCCCGGCCTCACCATGACCGACCCGCGGGTATGGTGGCCGTACCGCTACGGCGATCAGCCGCTCTACACGCTGACGATCAGCGTGGAGAGTGGCGGCACGACGTCCGATCGGGCTGAGACCCGCTTCGGCATTCACGAGTACGGCTCGGAGCTGACGCCCGAAGGGCACCGGCGTTTCACGGTCAACGGGAAGCCGATCCTCGTCCGCGGCGCGGGGTGGTCGTCCGACATGCTGCTCCGGCCGCCGCCGCCCGGGCGGCTGGAGGCGGAGCTGCGCTACGTTCGCGAAATGGGGCTCAACACCATCCGGCTCGAGGGGAAGCTCGAGAGCGACGAGTTCTACGACCTGGCCGACCGGATGGGCATCCTGCTGATGCCCGGCTGGTGCTGCTGCGACCAGTGGGAGCAGTGGAAGAAGTGGGATGCCGAGGACCACCGCGTGGGCCCCGCGTCGCTCGAGAGCCAGCTCCTGCGCATCCGCAACCACCCGAGCGTCCTGGTCTGGCTGAACGGCAGCGACTTCCCGCCCCCCGCCGACGTCGAGCGCAACTACCTCGATGTCGCTCGACGGTGCCGGTGGCGAAAGCCGGTGCTCTCGAACGCCACCGATGCCCCCGGCCCGATCAGCGGCCCCAGCGGCGTGAAGATGCGCGGCCCGTACGACTACGTCCCTCCTTCGTACTGGCTCCTCGACACGAAGAACGGGGGGGCCTTCGGCTTTGCCACCGAGGTGGGCCCCGGCGCCGCCGTCCCGCCGATCGAAAGCCTGCGCAGGATGCTGCCGCCCGAGCACCTCTGGCCGATCGACGAGGTGTGGCGCTACCACGCGGGGGGCGACGAGTTCAAGGACCTGTCGCTCTTCACTGGCGCGCTGGAGGGGCGCTACGGCAAGGCGACGAGCGCCGAGGACTACGCCCGCAAGGCGCAGGCGCTCGCCTACGAGGGACAGCGCGCGATGTTCGAGGCGTTCGGACGGAACAAGTACCTGGCGACCGGCGTGATCCAGTGGATGCTGAACAACGCCTGGCCGTCGATGATCTGGCACCTGTACGACTGGTACTTGCGGCCCGGCGGCGGCTATTTCGGCACCAAGGCAGCCTGCGAGCCGCTCCACGTCCAGTTCTCGTACGACGACCGCTCGGTGGCCGTCGTGAACGACACGCTCCAGCCGCGAACGGGACTGACGGTCTCGGCCGAGGTGTTCGATCCGAACCTGAGGGAGCTGTTCGCGCGTGAGGCAGCGGTGGAGGTTGCCGCCGACGCGGTAACACGGGCCTTCGCGCTGCCCGCGCCGTCTGCCGGGTGGAGCAAGACCTACTTCGTGCGCCTCGCCCTGCGCGACAACGCGGGGCGGGAAGTGAGCCGCAACTTCTACTGGCTCTCCACCGAGGAGGATCG
>DAOPQX010000152.1:0-1165 GCA_035348395.1 Vicinamibacterales bacterium
CGGCATCGACGGCGCCGACGCTGCCGGTGGTCGAGCACGAGCCGCTGCCCGCCGATGCCGCGACCGACGCCGAAGCCGGCGACACCGTGTAGGTGCAGGTCACTCCGGCCTGCGTGACGGTGAAGGTCGATCCGGCGACATCGATCGTGCCGGTGCGCGGCGTGGTGTTCGGGTTCGGATCGACGTTGAAGATGACCGATCCGCTGCCGGTTCCCCCGCCGGCGGCGAGGCGGATCCATCCCGCCGACGCCGTCGCCGTCCAGTCGCACTCGTCGCCCGCGTCCACCGAAACCGATCCGCCGCCGCCCGCTGCCGGGAACGACGCCGAGGTCGGCGCCACCAGGCCGTAACTGCACGAGGAGCCGAACGTGAACGGGTTCGACGGGGCGCTCAGGCCGTTGCCGCCGGGGCCGACCGCGTCCACGCGCGACACGTAGTTGCCGCCGGGAAGCGGCCACGCGGCCACCGTGGACCAGAAGTCGAACCTGACGGTCCCGTCCGCGTCGGCGTCGGGCTTCCCCATGTCGACGGTGTGAAACGGCTGCGAGGCTCCCGCCTGGAACACCTTCAACAGGTAGCGCTCGACGGCGGGACGCCCGTCCGGGAGCGTCGTGTCGTGGTCGGCCGAGGGGCTGAACTCGACGATCCGCGGATCGACAACGGTCTGCGAAGAAGCAGGAGACGGCAGCGCGATGAGTGCGAGAAGCGCGAACAGGGGCAGTATCGACAGGGGAAGCGCGTCGGTGTGTCGCGCGTGGGTCATGTTCCCTTCCTTCTTCACGGACTCTCAGGCCACACGCATGGCGGCCCGCGCGCACGCCTGACGCGAGGAGAGCGCTGGCTATGGGGAGAAGCGTGTCGGGTCGTCATTGGGGGGGCGATTGGCAGGCGCGGCGCACGCACCGGGACTGCCGTCCGTGTCTCGGGCCCTGCACGATCAGGACCCGCGCGGGCGGCCGTGAAGATGGAGTATTTTGCCAGGAAGGCGCCGGATGAGCTTGGAGGTTCCCCGCCGGCTGAGATCACGATCCTGGCGCCCGGATTTCGATCTGGAGCGCCCGCCTCCGCCAAGCGCTCGCTACGTTCCCGCCTTCGCCAAGCGCGCGGCTACGGCGGGCAGGCTACGGCTTCGGCGGGCAGGCCCTTGAGCCGTGAGCCGTGAGCC
>DAOPQX010000152.1:1265-8358 GCA_035348395.1 Vicinamibacterales bacterium
CCTTGAGCCTTGAGCCGATCTTCAGCCTTGAGCCCTGAGCCCATTCCCACCTCGGCGGTATGATGGAGTGACCTGGGTCCACCATACCGAAGCTGCACGGGCGGCTGCCGCCCGGCCGAGAGGAGTGTCCGCATGCCCGATCTCGACAAGGCGCTCGCCACCCAGTTGAAGAACATCCAGAAGCGGACGGGGAAGTCGCTCGACGAGCTGGCGGCCATCGTGAACGGGAGCGGCCTGACGAAGCACGGCGAGCTGGTGGCCATGCTCAAGACCACGCTCGGCTGCTCGAGGCGATGCGCGCGTTCGGCGACTGCGAGGCCGCGCCGAAGAAGACCTACGTCAGCTATCGCCGCAAGAAGCAGTTCGCGATGATTGGCCCTGCCACCAACACGCGCGTCGAGGTCGGCCTCAACGCGAAGGCGCTGCCCGCCTCCGACCGGCTTGCGCAGCTGCCCGCCGGGCAGATGTGCAACTACAAGGTGCGGATCGGCGACCCTTCGGAGGTGGACGCCGAGCTGATCGGCTGGATGAAGACGGCGTACGACGCCGCGGGGTGAGGGGGGTCGTACCGAAAGGGTGAGATTCTTCACCCCCGGGGTCGTACCCAAACCGTGGCGGCCTTCACACCCCGGGGGGTCGTACCCAAAAGGTGAAGTCCTTCACGCGTCTGGTACGACCCCCGCCGGCCTGTCATGGAAAGCCCAGGGCGCCGATAGACCGGGCACCCGACCCTCGGAGCTCGCCGTGATCAGACGCACCGTCTTCGCGCTCGCCGTTCTTGCCCTCGTTAAATTCGCCCTCGCGGTCCTTGTCCCCGCCGTCGTCGCTCACCCCGTTCTTGCTCACGCCGTCGCTGCCCCCGCCGCCGGAACCGCATTCGCCGGCGATCTGCCCGGCTCGGGCCGTCCGCCGCAGCGCCCTTTCTCGGGCGTCGTCTCGCACGTGGCGGACGGCGACACGCTCGACGTGTCAGTTGGGGGCCGCATCCCCGCCGGGGGCCGCACCGTGACCGTGCGCCTCGAGGGGATCGACGCGCCCGAGGGGGGGGCCGCCGTTCAGCGTCGAGGCCCGGCGCCACCTCCGCGTCCTCGCATTCGGTCAGCGGGTGACCGTCGTCCCCAGCGACACCGACCGCCGACTGGTAGCGGACCCACGGGTCCTTCTCGAGCGCCTTCGCGATGATCCGCTCGAGGTCGTCGGGGACGTCGGGGTTGAGGCGGACCGGGGGCACGGGCTGGCGGTTGAGGATGGCGTCGATCGTCTCGGTGGCGCTCTGCCCGCGGAAGGGGAGGGCGCCGGTCGCCATCTCGTAGAGGACGACGCCGAAGGAGAAGAGGTCGCTGCGCGCGTCCACCGTCCCGCCGAGCGCCTGCTCCGGCGCCATGTACGACACCGTGCCGAGCGTCGTTCCCACGGCGGTGACCTCGTCCACGTGCGTCATCGTCGGGCGGTCGGCGTCGTCTTCTTCGTCCGCCGGGCCGGCGAGGCGGGTCGGGGCACTGTCGCCTGCGGAAGCGGCGCCGGCCGTCCTCTTGGCGAGTCACGTTTTCGGTACGGCCCCCTCTCGGGAACGCTACGCGCGCGGCGGCCCCTCCAGCAGCAGGAAATCCTGCCACGCGAGGGCCGAGATTCCCCAGCTCCGCGCCCGCCCCACGTCGGCCGGCCCGCACACCACGAGAGGTCGGAACTTCGGGTGGCGGCGGGTGAACTCGAGCAGGCCAGCCAGTTCGCCGGTTCGCAGCTCGCCCGTCTTCACCTCAATCGCCCAGTTTCCCCAGCTCCCCTCGAGTACTCCGTCCACCTCGAGCGGTTCCTCCCGCCAGTAGCCCACCGCCTGCCCCGCGTTCCACGCGTGCGCGAGGCAGGCGTTCTCGACCCAGGCCCCGAACACCGCCGCGTCCGCGCGGGGATCGGCGGGGCCGGCGGACGGCATCACCGCCAGGAGCGCGTTGTTCAGTGCGATCAGCTTCGGGGGCGCAGCCCGGCGCCGCGCGCCGCGCGCGGAGTACTTCTGCAGGCCGGCAACGAGGAAGGCTTCCTCGAGCAGCGCCAGGTAGTGCGCCAGGGTCTCCAGCGCACCGGGATCCTGCAGCTGTCCCTGGATCTTCTGCAACGAGACGATGCGCGCGGGAGATGCCGTCGCCACGGCAAACACCTGGCGGAGCAGGGCGGGGCGCCGGATCGCGGTCAGCGCAAGCAGGTCACGGCCAATCGCCGGCTCGACGATCGCGTCCCTGACGTACGCCGTCCACCGGGCGGGATCGCCGAGCAGCGGCACGGCTCCGGGGTACGACCCGCGCACCACGAGCTGCTCGGCTGCCTTCCGAGGGGCGAAACCAAAGGCGCGGGCCAGGGAGGCGGCCGACCAGTGGGCCAGCGTGAGACGCTCGAAGCGGCCTGCGAGACTTTCGCGCGAGCCGCTCGACAAGCGGAGGGCGGACGACCCCGTGGCAACGACGTGGACCGGGATGCGCCGACGCCGGAACGAATCCCACGCGCCCTTCAACCGTCCTGCCCAGTCGGCGAGGAGGTGGGCCTCGTCCAGGAGGAGCACGGCACCGCGGTGCTCCGCGGCCGCCTGCTCCACGCGCGCAACGGTTCGCTCCCAGAAGCCGGGCAGGGCGGCTTCCGGGGCGTCGGCCGCCGCGTACACAGCGCCCGGCCCCACTCGATCCGCCAGCTCGAGCAGCAGGGTCGTCTTGCCGACCTGCCGGGGCCCGGTCAGCAGCTGCACGCGCCCGGGGGCGGGCTCGGCCAGCCGGCGCTGGAGGAGGCCGCGGCACTCGTCGAAGGCGAGCCTGAACGAACTGTCAGACATACTCGAATAATTATTCGACTATGATCGATAGTAGTCAAGGGGCCGCGGCCGGGCCGCGAGCCGTCTTTCCGTCCTGGGCCGTGAGCCCCTCCGCCCTTCCCCGGAACAATCGCCGGCGCCCAGCGTCAAACGCCCTGGAGGTTCCGAATGAAGTGTGCCCGTTTCCTCCTGGCCGTCCTCCTGGTCTCCTTCCTCGCCGTCCCCGCCGCCCAGTCCCCCGATGACACGAAGATCTGGCAGGAGTTCGTTGCCTGGCTGAACGCCCAGCCCGACGTCACCCAGATCGGCCCCGACCGCTACAAGGCGAAGCTGCTGGCCGACGGCCTGACGCCCGCGCAGGCGGACGAGCGGATCGCGGCGCTCGGCCGGCTCACCCCGCAGCACCGGGACGAGATCGGCGCCATCTACTTCAACAAGCTGTATGCGACGCCGAGCCAGACGCGCTTCACCCTGCAGCCGAACGCCTTCCTCGTGGAGATGACGAAGGGGCTGAAGCCCGGGGCCGCCCTCGACGCCGGCATCGGGCAGGGGCGGAACGCGGTCTACCTCGCCGCGCAGGGCTGGGACGTCACCGGCTACGACGTCGCCGAGGACGGCCTGAAGATCGCCGAGCAGAACGCGGTGAAGGCGGGAACCTCGATCAAGACGGTGAAGGCGCGCTTCGAGGACTTCGACTACGGGACGGATCGCTGGGACCTGATCTACTTCGTCTACGTGGACGCCCCGATCACCGACCCCGCGTTCATCGCGAAGGTGTCGGCCGGCCTCAAGAAGGGAGGCGTGCTGCTCATCGACCGGCCGTTCCACCCGATCGACAAGCCCGAGCCGGGGTGGCCGCCGCCGACCGAGCAGGACAAGGTGAACGCGCTGCCGAGGGCCTGGTCGAACCTGCAGCTCGTTCGCTACGACGACACGTTCGGCATCGCCGACTGGCAGCAGACGCGCGAAGCCCGCGAGGTCAAGCAGCTCCGCCTGGTCAAGATGCTCGCGCGCAAGTGGTGAGGGCATCGCGGCGCTATAATGGCGCCGGCCGTGACGTCCCCCGCTCCTCTTCCGGCCGTCCGTGTCTCCGCGCGAGCGCCGTGGTGGGTGGTGAAAAGCCGCACCGCCTCGGTACGACCCCGCCGGCCCTTCGACTCGGGGCGGGCGACTCCGCCTCGCTCACGACGCCGGCTGGAACAGGTCGAGGACGCGCTCGCGCTCGCGGGCGGCGCCGATGTTCGCCTGGCGCTCCGCGACGTACTCGCCGAAGTGGGGCGGCGGGTTGGGGTCGCGGTAGAAGACGCCGGTGTAGAGGTCGGTCGCGTAGTGCTGCGCGAGGTCCATCGCCTTGATGCGATCGGTGGGGTCGTGGCCGAGCGACTCGAGCGTTCGCATCCGCTGCTTCTGCACCTTCAGCTGCGAATCGGGCTCGCCGTAGGTGACGCACGGCGACTGCACGTTGATGAACGCGAAGCCGGGGAAGCGGATGCCCTCCTCGATGAGGGAGCCGAGCTGCGCCATGTCGGCCGGCGTCCCCTGCGCGACGAAGCGGCAGCCGTAGCCCAGCACGTAGAGCAGCGGGTTGACCGGATCCTCCATCGACCCGTACGAGCTGGACGCGGTGCGCAGACCCCGCGGCGACGTCGGGGAGAGCTGCCCCTTGGTCAGGCCGTAGATCTGGTTGTCCATGATGATGTAGGTCAGGTCGATGTTCCGGCGCACGGCGTGGGCGATGTGGCCGCCGCCGATGGAGAAGCCGTCGCCGTCGCCCCCGGCCGCGAGGACGAGCAGTTGGGGGTTGGCGAGCTTGATCCCCTGCGCGATCGGCAGCGCGCGCCCGTGCACCGTGTTGAAGCCGTAGGCGGTAGTGTAGCCGGGGATGCGCGACGAACAGCCGATGCCCGAGATGAACGCGATCTCGTGCGGCGGCCGGCCGATCGCCGCGAGCGCCCGGTAGATCGCCTGCACCACGCCGAAGTCGCCGCAGCCGGGGCACCAGATCGGCTTCAGCTCGCTCTTGTAGTCCTTCGCCTGGTACGCCTCGGCGCCCGGCGGCAGCGTGGTCGTTGGCATAGGGTCCCTTCGCAGTAATGCGTCTGTCACGTACGATTCACCGCAGAGGCGCAGAGGGCGCAGAGATTCTTCGAATGATCCAAGATCTCCGCATCCGTCTCCGTGTCTCTGTGCCTCTGTGGTGAACGTTTATTCCGCCTGGTTCACGGTCTGGCGCTCCTCGACGAGTGCCCGCGCCTTGGCGCGCAGCCTGTCGACGATCTCGCCCGGCGAGAACGGGTTCGACCCGCTTCGCGCGAACGGCTCGACGCCGCGCGGCACGTCCACGAACATCCGGATGACGCGGTAGAGCTGCCCCTGGTGCGACTGCTCCACCACGAAGCCGCCCTGCACCGAGGCGAAGAAGTCGCGGTACACCTCCTCGGCCACCGGGTAGAGCAGCCGGGGCACCAGCAGCTTCACCTTCAAACCCGCCTCGCGGGAGAGGTCGAGCGCCTCGCGCGCGATCCCCGAGACCGACCCCCACGCCACCAGCGCCAGCGGCGCGTTCGACGGGCCGTAGGCGACGAACAGGTCGTCGCGCGACTTCAGCGGCGCCAGCTTGTGCAGCCGCTTCTCGTTCATCTTCGCGTGCACCGACCCGGTGGCGGTGGGCGCCCCCGTCTCCGTGTGCTCGATGCCCGACGCGAGGTAGTTGCCGCCCTTCATCCCCGGGTGGCTGATCGGGCTGACGCCCGACTCGGTGAAGCGGAAGCGGACGTAGTGCTCCAGCTCGGCCTCGGTCGGCGTCCGCCGCGTCTCGATCTTCAGCCCGTGCGTCGCCGGCCGCTCAATCGCTTCCTTGCGCTGAGCGATCTCCTGGTCCGACAGGATGATGACGGGCGTCTGGTACCGCTCGGCGATGTTGAAGGCCTCGACCGTGATCGGGAACGTGTCGGCCACGTCGATCGGCGCGAGCACCGGGCGCACCGCGTCGCCGTGCGCCGAGAAGGCGGCCTGGAACAGGTCTGACTGCTCGCTCTTGGTGGGGATGCCGGTCGAGGGGCCGCCGCGCTGCACGTTCACCACCACGAGCGGCAGCTCGGCAATCGACGCCAGGCCAAGGATCTCGGTCTTGAGCGACATGCCCGGGCCGCTGGTGGCGGTGAGCGCCTTCTTGCCGGCGAAGCTCGCCCCCACGCACGCCCCGATCCCCGCCATCTCGTCCTCGCACTGGAGCATCACCCCGCCGTACTTCCAGATCTCCCGGTTGAGGAAGTGCATGATCTCCGACGAGGGGGTGATCGGGTAGCCGCCGAAGAACTCGCACCCGGCGACAATCGCCGCGGCGGCGCAGAGGTCGTTGCCGTCGGCCACCAGCTTCGCGGAGGTGCCGGCGGGCATCGGCGCCAGCGCCTGCCCGGTGCGGAGCGGGTTGGCCTGCGCCCAGGCGAAGCCCGCCTCGAACGCCTTCTCGTTTCGCGCGACGACCTCCTCGCCCTTCTTCGCGAACCGCTTGCGCAGCCCGGCCCGCACCGTCTCTGGCGCCAGGCCGAACCACCCGGCCATCAGCCCGAGCACGACCGTGTTCTTGGCCTTGTCGGTGCCCGCGGTCTCGCGCGCCATCGCCTCGATGCCGACTGCCACCACCTCGGCCGGCTTCACCCCTGCCACCGGGATCTGGTCGGGCGCGACCTTCGTGTTCGTGTCGTAGATGACGATGGAGCGGCCGTCGAGCGAGAGCTCGGCGCCGAACTTGAGGAAGTCGTCCCAGTTGAGCGCGACCGCCACGTCGAGCGCCCCGCCGGGGCCGAGCACGGGCCCGGTCGAGACGCGCAGCCTGAAAGACGACTCGCCGCCGCGGATCTGCGGCCCGAAGCTCTTGGTGAGCATCGCGTGGTAGCCGCTCAGCGCGAGCGCGGTCATCAGCGAATCGCCGGCGGAGACGATGCCGTCCCCCCCGGACCCGGCCATGCCGAGGATGAGGTCGGTGGTCATGGATGTTTACTGAACATACTCCGGACTAGTCCACGAAGTCCACGAAGTCGCGAAGTCCCGCCTTCGCCGAACGCTCGCTGCACTCGCGGCTTCGGCGGGCAAGCCCCGAAGTCAGTCCACGAAGTCGGGGGGTCTACGAGTCACGGAGTCGACTGACCGCGCGCCCCGCCGCGCAGCCCACAAATCAGCTATTCTTGGGCTCGCACAAATCAGGTATCGGGATTCAGGAATCGGGAATCTCCCACCGAGAGGCCGCCATGAGACTCCGCCACGCGTTCCTGCTCGCCTCGGCTCTTGCCGTCC
>DAOPQX010000153.1:0-8341 GCA_035348395.1 Vicinamibacterales bacterium
GACAGATCGAGGGGCGCACGATCTACCTGTCATCGCCCGAGTACGTCGCGTCGTACGCGCGGCGGTTCATCGCGAACGGCGTCCGCCTCGTGGGCGGCTGCTGCGGCACCACGCCCGAGCACATCCGGCAGATCAAGCTCGCGGTCGGGGCGGCCATGCTGAAGCCCGCCCGGCCGGTCTCGGGCGCCGCCCGTGCCGAGGTTGCCGACGCCGGTGTCGAGCCGGTGCCCCGCGACGAGAAGTCGCGCCTGGCGCACGCGATGGCGCGCGGGACCTTCGTGCACCTGGCGCAGCTCGATCCGCCGCGGGGCCACGAGGCGGCCACGGTGATCGAGGAGGCGCGCGCCCTGAAGATCCAGGGCGTCGACGCGATCAACGTCCCCGACGGCCCGCTGTCGGCCGCCCGGATGAGCGCGCTGTCGCTGGCCGTGCTGATCGAGCAGCAGGCGGGGATCGAGACGCTGATGCACTACGCCTGCCGCGAGCGCAGCCTCCTCGGCATGCAGGCCGACCTGCTCGGCGCCCACGCGATGGGGGTGCGGAACGTGCTGCTGGTCACGGGCGACCCCCCGCGCCGCGGCGACTACGCCTTCCCGGCCGGCCTGCACGAGGTGGACTCGATCGGCCTGACCAACGTGGTGAGCCGGCTCAACCGCGGCCTCGACCTTGGCGGCGAGCGGCTCGAGCGGCAGACGGCGTATCACATCGGCGTCGCGGTGAATCCGACCGCGCTCGACCTCGACGAAGAGCTGCGGCGCCTGGCCTACAAGGTCGAGGCGGGTGCCGAGTTCGCCGTCACGGCCCCGGTGTTCGACCTGCGGGCCTTCGACCACTTCATGGACCGCGCCGAGCGCTTCGGGATCCCAATCGTCGCCGGTATCTGGCCCTTCGACAGCGCCCTGAACGCCGAGTTCATGGCGAACGAGGTTCCCGGGGTGGCGGTGCCCGAGGCGCTGCTGCGCCGGATGGCCCGCGCCGACACCCGGGCGGCCGCCATGGACGAGGGCGTGGCGATTGCCAGGGAAATCGCCGTGGCGGTCAGGCCCCGGGTGCAGGGGCTGCAGATCGGAAATGCGTCGGGGCGCGTTGCCCGGGTGCTCCAGGTGTTCGACGCGGTCACCTAGGATGAGGAGGCTCACGCTCCGGGCAAGGCTGGTATAGTAGTAGGCTTGGCCGTATGGCGCGGACCGCCCCGGGGGCGGGCGCCGGCCCATGGAGAACGGAATGGCCTTATTCGAACCGGGTGACAGGCGGCCGCCCGACGAGTACATCTCCTCGTCCGACGCGGCCACTCGGGCGCTGTCGGTCACAGCGGTCGAGAACGATTTCGTCGCCCGGGTCTACGAGAAGCTGTCGTCGGTGTACGACTGGATCTTCGGGCCCACGCTCCACCCGGGCCGGCTGCAGGCGCTGCAGCGCATGGGCATCCGCGAGGGCGACCGGGTGCTCGAGGTCGGCGTAGGGACCGGCATCAACGCGGCCCTGTACCCGCGGACCTGCTCGGTGACCGGCGTCGACCTGTCCGAGTCGATGCTCGAGAAGGCGCGGGAGCGGGTGGCGCGCAAGGGGTTGGGCAACGTACGGCTGCTGCAGATGGACGCCGCGAGCCTGACCTTCCCCGACGACGCCTTCGACATCGTCTACGCGCCGTACCTCGTGAGCGTCGTGCCCGACCCAGTGCAGGTCGCCCGCGAGATGCGCCGCGTGTGCCGCCCCGGCGGCCGCGTCGTGATCCTCAACCACTTCCGCAGCCCGAACTTCCTGCTTTCGCGGGCCGAGCGGCTCATCTCGCCCTTCACCGTGCACATCGGCTTCAAGGCCGACCTCGACCTGCCCGCGTTCCTCGCGCAGGCCGACCTGCAGCCGGTGTCGATCGAGAAGGTGAACCTGCCCCGGATCTGGTCGCTGGTGACCTGTATCAAAGGGAGCTAGGAACCAGGGCTCGGGGCCAGGACGCCGGAAACCGTAGGGGCGGCCCTTGTGGCCGCCCTTTTTCGTTGAACGATCACGTTAACCACAGAGACACAGAGACGCGGAGACGTACGCAGAGATCTCGGATCTTCTGGTGACGCGGAGACGCGGAGACGTACGCAGAGATCTCGGATCTTCTGGTGATTCTCTGCGCCCTCTGCGTCTGCGGTTAACGTGATCGTGGGACCATGAATGCAGCGTGACCCGCGTGACAGGCGTTCACAGGCGCTGCAGGATGAGATCGGCCGCCGCGTCGGCCCCGCTCACGTCGGGAGGCTCGGGATGGTCCTGCGCCAGCAATTCCTCCAGGTACGGCCGCCAGTCTCCGGCGAAGAGCGCTTCCTGGGGGATGAACTGCGACCGGACGTAGAGGGGCATCTCCTGGACCAGCACCTCGTACTCGATGAAGTGTCCCCGTGAGGTGTAGAGGATGGCCGTGCCGTTGGCGGCGCACTCGGCGATGATGCCGTATCCGGGCTTGGTCAGCACGACGTCCGAGGCCGCCACCAGGTCCTCGTAGCGCCAGCCGGCGTCGTAGAGCGCGCGCTCGTCGAACACCGCCACGGCGTCGCCGGCTGCGCGCGCCAGCCGGGCGAGCTGCAGGTGCCCGGTGACGATCACCAGGTACTCCGGGGCCAGGCCCCGGAGCGCTGCGGCGTCCAGGTTCTCGAGCCCGTGGCCGCCGAACGAGAGCAGCACGAGCCGGCGGTCGGCCGGCAGCCCCAGCGACGCCCGGGTCTCGCCGCGCGGGCGGGACGAGCGCCTCGCCACGAGCGGCAGGTCCACGGTGCGATCGTCGGGCGCCATCTCGAAACCGCCCCACATCGGCAGGCGGACGTACTGCGACGCCCCGATGCACGCCTCCCGGATTGCCGGCACGAGGTGCGGCAGGCCCGCTCGCTCGGGCTCGTAAGCCTCGTAGATCCAGTCCCAGGTGAAGTTGCCGATCGCCACCGATGGCACGCCCGCCTCGCGCGCTGCGGCGATGGCGAGCGGCGGGATGTCGGCGACGACGAGGGAGGCGCCGGCGTCGCGGAGGAACACCGCCTCGTCGGCCACCCGGCGCCCGAAGTTGGCGTAGAACTCGCCCGCCCGGCGCAGCGTCTCGGCTTCGTCGAGCCGCAGGCTGTCGATCTGTGCCACGCCGGTGTCGCACTCCACGTGCTGGACCTCCACCGGCGAGCGGAGCGTCAAGTCGAAGATCCAGGGGCTCGCGCCGGTTCGGACGACGATCGGCAGGCCCGGACGCCGGGCGCGGACCGCGTTGATGATCTCGATCTGGCGGGAGGCATGGCCGAACCCGTGCCCGCTGATGTACCACACGACAGGACGCATGCGGGGATTCTAATGCAGAGCACCGCTGCGGCTGCGTACGCGACAGACGCAGCGACTTGTCCACGTTGACCACAGAGGCACAGAGGCACGGAGACGCACGCAGAGATCTCGGATCATTCGGGGAATCTCTGCGTCCTCTGCGTCTCTGCGGTGCACGTGATCAAGGGTCGTCGCCCCTACGACGTGGGGATCGGCGCCGGGAGCGCGACCCGCAGCACGTCCTCGATCGTCGAGGCGGGCACGAACGTCATCGTGTTCCGCACCTCTTCGGGCAGCTCGGAGAGATCCGGCTGGTTCCGCTCGGGCAGCAGGAAGGTGCGGATCCCGTGGCGCCTGGCCGCCAGCGCCTTCTCGCGGATGCCGCCCACCGGCAGCACCAGGCCGCTCAGCGTAATCTCGCCGGTCATCGCCACGTCCTGCAGCACCGGCTGGTTGCGGATCGCCGACAGGATCGCGGTGGCGATCGTGACGCCGGCCGAGGGGCCGTCCTTCGGGATGGCGCCGGCCGGCACGTGAACGTGGAGGTCGTGGCCGTCGAGGAACGCCGGGTCGACGCCCAGCTCGCGCGCGTTGGCCCGGATGTGGCTCACCGCGGCCCTCGCCGATTCCTGCATCACGTTCCCGAGCTGCCCCGTCAGCGTGAGGTTCCCCTTGCCCCCGGGCAGCAGCGTCGCCTCGACGAAGAGCACGTCGCCGCCGGTCTCGGTCCAGGCCACGCCGGTCGCGACCCCGGGCCGCGAGGTTCGGAACGCCACCTCGCCGTGGATGCGCGGCGGGCCCAGGTACTCGGGCAGATCGCCGGGCTCGATGCGCGTCGGCGTGATCTCCACGTTCGTCGTTCCGCCCTCCGCCCCCGGGCCCTCGGCTTGCTCCTCGGCGCCCGGCGCATCGGCCGACTTCGCCGTGGCCACCCGTGCAGCCACCTTCCTCGCGAGCGTACCGATCTGGCGCTCGACGTTCCGTACGCCGGCTTCGCGGGTGTACTGACTGATGACGGCGCGCAGCGTCTCGTCGGGGAGGTCGAGGGCCCCGGCAGGGAGGCCGTGCTCGGCCAGCTGGCGGGGGATGAGATAGCGCCGCGCGATGTGGACCTTCTCTTCCTCCGTGTACCCGGCGAGCGAGATCACCTCCATGCGGTCGAGGAGCGCCGGGTGCACGGGACCGAGCTGGTTCGCGGTCGCGATGAACAGGACGCGGGAGAGATCGAAGTTCACCTCGAGGTAGTGGTCGCGGAACGTGTTGTTCTGCGCCGGGTCGAGCACCTCGAGCAGCGCCGCGGCCGGGTCGCCCTGGAAGCCGACGCTCATCTTGTCGATCTCGTCGAGCATGAACACGGGGTTGGCCGAGCCCGCCTGCTTCAGCGCCTGGATGATTCGGCCCGGCAGCGCCCCGATGTAGGTGCGCCGGTGGCCGCGGATCTCGGCCTCGTCGCGGACGCCCCCGAGGGAGATGCGCACGAACTTGCGGTTCATCGCTCGCGCGATCGACTGGCCGAGCGAGGTCTTGCCAACGCCGGGCGCCCCGACGAAGCAGAGGATCGGCCCCTTCATGTCCCCCTTCAGCTTCCGGACGGCCAGGTACTCGACGATCCGATCCTTCACCTTGTCGAGGTCGTAGTGGTCCTCGTCGAGCACGCGCCGCGCCTCGACAGGGTCGAGGCGGTCTGGCGTGGTGGCCGTCCACGGCACCTCGAGGATCCAGTCGAGGTAGGTGCGGATCATCTGGTACTCGGGCGAGGCCGGCGTCATCCGCTCCAGGCGGTCCACCTCGCGCTCGGCCACCGCCGCCACGTGCTCGGGCAGCCCGGCCTTCTCGATCCGCTCGCGGAGCTCGCTGACCTCGGCCCCTTCCTTCTCGCCCAGCTCCTCCTGGATGGCCTTGAGCTGCTGCCGCAGGTAGTACTGGCGCTGCGCGTCGGTCATCTCCTGCTGCGCCTGCGACTCGATCTTCCCCTTCAGCTCGAGCAGCGCGATCTCGCGGTTCAGCACGCCCGCCACCGCCTGCAGCTTGACGAGCAGGCGGTCTTCCTCGAGGAGCCGCTGCTTGTCATCGGCCTTCATGTCGAGCAGGCTGCCGAGGAGGTAGGCCAGCCTCAGCGGATCGTCGATGCTCATGACGATGCCGCGCAGCTCCTGCGAGAGGCCCGAGGCGATGTTCATCGCGCGGTCCATCAGCTCGCGCAGGCGGCGGACGTAGGCATCCACCTCGATTGACTGCTCCCGTTCCTCGGGCATCGCGCTCAGCCGCGCGGTCATCTGCAGGCCTTGACGCGTGATGGGATCGCCGGCGGCGCGCGACAGCCCCTCCACGATGATGTGAACGCCGCCCGAGGGGGCCTTCACCATCTGCCGGATGACCCCGACGGCCCCGACGCGGTTCAGGTCGGCAGGCTGCGGGTCGTCGGTGTCGGTCTGCTGCATCGTGAGGAAGAGCATCCGGTCGGCGGCCAGCGCGCGGTTGATCGATTCGATTGAAACAGGGCGATCGACGGCCAGCGGCTGAAGCGTCAGCGGGAACAGCACCGATCGCCGGAGCGGCAGAACCGGGAGTTCGGCCGGCACCTGCGCGAGAGCATCCGTCGTGGGGGTAGCCATAGGCCTATTGTCGCACCGACCAAGCTTCCGTGCGGAACCGCCCGGCCATCCCGGCGGCTGTGAGCAGGTGCCGCTTGGAGGGCTCAGCGGCTGGCGCGGCGGGCAACGGCGGCGGCCAGCGCCCAGGCCAGGGCAGCCGCCCCGGACGCCTCGAGCAGGCCGCGCCGGACGCCGGCGGCCATCGCGGCGTCGATGTCGGCAGGTGGCGCTTCGCCGGCCACGTAGCGCTGCTGGCGGTCCACGTAGTCCCAGACGGCCGACTTCACCCGGCCGTCGAAGACGACGTTCCAGGTCACCACCACCACCGCCGCCACCGCCAGGGTGGCGCGGGGATTCCACGCGCGCGAGCGCCTCTCGGGCATCGCCTGCTAGCGTATACTCAACCACTGCATGATCTGCAAACAGTGCGGCACGGAAATCGCGGACAAGGCGCTGGTCTGCTACCGGTGCGGGGCGGCCACTTTCGAGCCGCGAGTGCGCCCGCCCCAGAAGAGACGGCGACCCAGCCGGCTGCTGCTCGTGGCCGCAATGGTCGTGCTCATCCTGGCCGCGCTGTTCATGGCGACCGCCGCGGCGGGGCAGGCACCGCCCTTGCTCTCGTGGGTGATTGGGGCGCTGGCGGTCATCGTCGTGGTGTGGTTCCTCTTCACGCGCCTCCGTCGATAGTCGAGGGCCGCTGCGAGCGGTGACATGCGCAGTCTGGCGGTTGCGATCTATGCCTGGGGGGGCGGCGCGGCCTTCGCCGCCGCGCTCGGCTACTTCGCTTACACCTTCGGCGCCACAATGGGGCGGGCGGTGCCGGCGGGAACGCCGGGCACCGGCGTGGGCGCAATCCTGATCGACGTCGCCCTCTTCGCCGCCTTCGCCGCGCATCACAGTGCCTACGCGCGCGAGCGGGTCAAGCGCGGCGTCGCGCGTGCCGTCTCTCCCGCGCTCGAGCGCTCGACCTATGTCTGGGTCTCGAGCCTGCTGTTCATTCTCGTCTGCGCGGCGTGGCAGCCGGTCGGGGGCACGCTTTACGTCCACCGGGGACTGCTCGCGTGGCTGCACGTGCCTGTCGCCGCGGCCGGCGTGGCCCTGACGGCCATGGGGGCGTTCCGGCTGCGCGCCTTCGATCTCGCGGGGATCGCCCAGGCTCGCGGCGAGGAAGGAGAGGCCGGAAGGTCGCTCGTCGTGGCCTGGCCCTACACGATGGTCCGGCACCCGATTTACCTGGCCTGGCTGCTTCTGGTCTTCAGCCCGCCGTCAATGACCGCCACCCGGTTCGTGTTCGCGTGCGTCAGCTCCGCCTACCTGGTGCTGGCCGTCCCCCTCGAGGAGCGCCTGCTCATCAAGCGGTTCGGCGAGGCCTACCGCGGCTACCGGCGGCAGGTGAGGTGGAGGATGGTGCCGGGGGTGTACTGAGGCGCCTCACTGCAGCTTCTTCTCGATTCCTCCGAGCGCTTCGAGCAGCACGTCGCCGACGACCTGCAGGCTGCGGGCGCTGACCTTGTCGAGGGTGTCGCCCGCCGTGTGCCAGGGGGGGTAGTCCTCGGGACCGTCGATGATGTTCACCGCCGGGATGCCCGCCCGCAGGAAGGGCACGTGATCGTCCTCGATCTGGGTGGTCTGGTCGAGGAACACGTCGGTGTGCTTCAGGCGCCTGGCTGCCGCCCAGACGATGTCGGTGAGCCAGCGGGTCGATGAGAGCTCGCGGCGGATGTGCAGGTCGCGGTCGCCGATCATGTCCACCAGCACCATCGCGCGAATCTGCTTCAGCGACCCGTCGCGGCGGGCGGCCTCGACGTAGTGCCGGCTGCCGTAGGTGTTGTCGTGGTCCGTGTACCAGTCGACGAACGCCTCCTCACCGTCGAAGAACACGACCTCCGAGGTGAGGGCGTTCTTGCGGTTCTTCAGCACCCGCGCCCACTCGATCAGGAACGCCGTGCTCGACCCCGCGTCGTTGGCGCCGACGAACCGGAACGCGCGGAAGAGCTTCGTGTCGTAGTGGCCGCCGAACACGATCTTGCCGGGCGACCGGCCGGGTATGGTGGCGATCAGGTTCACCATTCGAACCGGGCCGATGGGCGTGTCGGCGGTGAAGGCCTGCTCGCGCACCTCGACGCCGGCCGCGGCCAGCTGCTTCTTGATGTAGCCGCGCGCCGCCTCGAGCGCCGCCGAACCGGCCGGCCGGGGCCCGAAGCCGACGACCTCGCGGACGTGGGCGTACGCCTTCGATCCGTCGAAGCCGGCGGAAGCTGCCGGCGCCTGGTGGCTGGAGGCGCACACGGTCCCTCCCAGGGCGGCACCGACCGCGAGCGCGGCCGCCGCCATCCACGCACCGCTACGCTCAGTCTTCCGGCTTCTCGTCGTCATCAGGGCGCTCCTCGACCCTCTCACCCGGGATGCGGTACTTGCCGTCCGCCCAGTCGGCCAGGTCGGACAGCTTGCAGCGCTCGCTG
>DAOPQX010000154.1:0-8312 GCA_035348395.1 Vicinamibacterales bacterium
CGGCCTTGGGCCCCCGCCGGCGCCGGGCAGCGGTTCGAACGCCGCGCGGTCCGCGACGATCGGCTCGGCGTGAACCGCCTCCAGCACCGACGCCAGCAGGCGGACGACGCGCCCGGAGTACCGCTCGCGCTCGAGCGCGCCGCGCTCGTCGTCCGCCAGGCGTATGCCAGTTGCGGCCTCGAAGGCGGGAAGCGCCTTGGCGAGCGCGCCGGCCAGCCAGGCGTCGGCCTCGACGGCCCGGCGTTTCTCCAGGGCGGCCCGGGCGCGCGACGACAGGCCCCGCACCTCGCTCTCGGAGGGCACGCGTTGTGCGTCCGCCTCCTCGAACAGCCGGGCCATCGGCGCAAAGGCGCCGGCAAGGCGCGAGGCCGCCTTTGCCGCCGCGCCCGAGTCCAGGGCCGCGACGACGGGGGCCGCCGCGGCAGCGTCGCGGCGGCGGCGCTCGGTGGCGGACACGTCCACGACCGAGAAGTCGTAGGGCGCACGGATCGAGCGGGTCGCGTAGTCGCCGGCGGCGTAGTGGGGGACGCGCCGGGAGAGGCCGGGCGAGACGAGGATGCCGAGCGCGAGGGCGACTAGCGCCGCCACCGCCACGCGCGCGGGCAGCCGGCCAGCCGGCCACCTCGATACCCGGAGCTCGGGACGATCGGCCACGCTCACCTCCGCCGGGGACCATACCGGCCGCCACCCGCTCGCGTCAAGGCGAAGGGTGCTATATTCAATGGCTCGCGCGGCCCAGCGCGGCACGATGAAGGGGAGAAGGAAGGTTGCAGACTGAACTGAGAGCGTGGACCATCAAGGACTCGCTCGAGCTGTACAACGTCAGCGGGTGGGGCCGCGATTTCTTCTCGATCAATGAGGCCGGCAACGTCACCGTGACGCCGGGCGGCCCTGGGTCGGTGAAGATCGACCTCAAGGAACTGGTGGACGACCTCCGGAGCCGCGGCCTCAACCTCCCGGTCCTCATCCGGTTCTCCGACATCCTGCGCACCCGCGTCGCCCAGCTGTTCGGTGCGTTCCAGCAGGCCATCGTCGAGAACGAGTACAAGGGGAGCTTCCGCGGCGTCTACCCGCTCAAGGTGAACCAGCAGCGGCAGGTGGTCGAGGAGCTGATGCAGCACGGCCGCCCCTTCAACCTGGGAGTCGAGGCCGGCTCGAAGCCCGAGCTGCTGGTGGCGCTCGCGGTCCAGGAGAACCCCGACGCCCTCATCCTGTGCAACGGGTACAAGGACCGGGCCTTCATCGAGACGGCGCTGCTCGCCCAGAAGCTCGGGCGGCGCGTGGTCATCACGATGGACCGGATGGGCGAGCTGGAGACCATCCTGGCCGCCGCCTCCGAGCTCGATCTGCGGCCCGTGATCGGCGTCCGGGCGCGACTGGCGACCAAGGGCGCCGGCAAGTGGGTCGAGTCCACGGGCGACCGCTCGAAGTTTGGGCTGACCACCGCCGAGATCGTCGAGACGGTGGAGCGGCTGCGCGGGGTCGGCATGCTCGACTGCCTGCAGCTGCTTCACTTCCACATCGGGTCGCAGATCACCAACATCCGCGCCGTCAAGGACGCCCTGCGCGAGTCGAGCCAGATCTTCGTCGAGCTGCACCGCCTCGGCGCCAACATGAAGTACTTCGACTGCGGCGGCGGCCTGGGCGTCGACTACGACGGCAGCCAGACGAACTTCCACTCCTCGGTGAACTACACGCTCGGGGAGTACGCGGCCGACATCGTCGGCCAGATCGCCGAGGTCTGCAACGCGCGCGGCGTGCCGCACCCCGACATCGTGACCGAGTCGGGGCGGGCGCTGGTGGCGCACCACTCGGTGCTGGTCTACAACGTGCTGGCGACCAACGAGATTCTCGGCGGGCACCCGCCGGCGGCGCCGGGTCCCGACGACCACCCGATCCTGCAGCAGCTGTGGGAGTCGTTCAGCCTCGTCTCGCGGAAGAACTTCCAGGAGACCTACCACGACGTCCTGCAGTTCAAGGAGGAGGCGATCACCGCCTTCAACCTGGGCGTGCTGGACCTGCAGGCGCGGGCGCGGGTCGAGCAGATGTTCTGGGCCACCTGCGAGAAGCTGCTGAAGATCGTCCGCGACCTGGAATACGTGCCCGACGAGCTGGAGGGGCTGGAGAAGCAGCTGAGCGACACCTACTACTGCAACTTCTCCCTGTTCCAGTCGATGCCCGACCACTGGGCGGTGAAGCAGCTGTTCCCGACCATCCCGATCCACAGGCTCAACCAGGAGCCGGTGCGCCGGGGGATCCTCGCCGACCTGACGTGCGACAGCGACGGCAAGATCGACGAGTTCATCGACCTGCGCGACGTGAAGGGATTTCTCGAGCTGCACCCGCCCAACGGCGGCGAATACCTGATCGCGACCTTCCTCGTGGGCGCCTACCAGGAGATCCTCGGCGACCTCCACAACCTGTTCGGCGACACCGACGCGGTGCACGTGAAGCTGGAGGGGGACGACTACACCGTGCAGCACGTCGTCGAGGGCGACTCGGTGACCGAGGTCCTTTCCTACGTGCAGTACAACAAGGAGGACATGGTGGCCCGGGTGCGCCGCTCGGTCGAGGCGGCGCTGCGCGAGAAGCGGCTGACGATCGCCGAATCGGGGCGCTTCATGAAGCGCTACGAGGAAGCGCTCGAGGGGTACACCTACCTGTCAGAGTAGGGGCGACCCTTGTGGTCGTCCCTACGGCGACCCTTGTGGTCGCCCGCGCTGCAACGGTTCGACGCTCGCTAGCCTTCTCCATTCTGCGTTTTTCGTCTGCCCGCGGCCCGACCTCCTCCGTTTTCCGTTTTCCCCTCCTTGTGGATATGATCGTGGATGCATGAGCCACGAATTCATCCTTCCTGAGCCCCGTATCGCCCCCCAGTTGGATCCCGGCTTCCGGCCACCCGCTCTCGCCAACCGCGCCTTCGCGCGGGAGGTGCGCGAGTCAGGGGGCGGGGTGCCTCTCGTCATTGCGATGGAGCGCTCTGACGGCGCGGTCTCCAGGTTCGAGACGCGCGTGTTCTCCGAGTCCCACCCGCGGTTCCAGGCCGGCCTGCCCTACGCGGAGCGGCTGTTCAAGTTCCTGCTCTGGCAGTGGGGCGGGTGGCGCGCCTGGATTGGCGGGCCGCGGGCAATCGGCGCCCACATTCGCGACACCTATTCCCCGGGCGGCGCCCGGGCGTTCGATCACCAGTTCATGGGCGAGGACGTTTACGAGCACACCTTCACGGTGATCCCGTGCGACCCGGCGGAGGTGCCGGCGGCGCGCGAGAGCGGGCAGCCGCTCGGGCGTCACCTCGACGGGTGCCGGATCGGCTTCGACCTCGGCGCCTCCGACCGGAAGGTGTCGGCGGTGATCGACGGCCAGGCCGTCTACTCCGAGGAGGTCGTGTGGACGCCCTCCACGCAGTCCGACCCGGAGTACCACTACCGCGAGATCCGGACGGCCCTCGAGACGGCGGCGGCGCACCTGCCTCGCCTCGACGCAATCGGCGGCAGCTCCGCCGGCGTGTACGTGAACGACACGGTGCGGGTGGCCTCCCTGTTCCGCGCGGTGCCGCGCGAGCGGTACGGCGAGGTGCGGTCGCTCTTCCACCGCCTGCGGCAGGAGTTCGGGGTGCCGCTGTCGATCGTCAACGACGGCGACGTGACGGCGCTGGCCGGCTCCATGTCGCTCGAGGACCACAGCGTGCTCGGCATCGCGCTCGGCTCCAGCGAGGCTGCGGGCTACGTGAACGCCGAGGGGAACATCACCGGCTGGCTGAACGAGCTGGCGTTCGCCCCGGTCGACTACCAGCCCGGCGCGCCCGAGGACGAGTGGTCGGGAGACCGCGGCGTCGGCGCGCGGTACTTCTCGCAGCAGTGCGTGTTCCGGCTGGCGCCGGCCGCCGGCATCGAGCTGCCCGACGCGGTCGCGGCCGAGAAGCTGAAGGCGGTGCAGGCCCTGCTCGAATCGGGGCACGAGGGAGCCGAGTCGATCTGGCGGACGATGGGCGTGTACCTCGGCTACACGGTTGCCCACTACGCCGACTTCTACCCGCTGCGGCACGTCCTGATCCTCGGCCGCTGCACCTCGGGCCGCGGCGGCACGCTGCTGCTCGACGAGGCGCGGCGCGTCCTGGCCGCCGAGTTCCCCGAGGTGGCCGCCAGCGTCAACATCCAGCTTCCCGACGAGAAGAGCCGGCGCGTCGGCCAGTCGATTGCGGCCGCCAGCCTGCCGGCGCTCGATGGAGCAGAGAAGAAATGAAACCGAGACTTGAAACCGCGGAGATCTTCGTTCCCGACAACCTGCCGGTCGACCAGGCGCTTGCCCGCACCACCCACCTGGCGGTGTCGGCACACCAGGACGACCTCGAGATCATGGCGTTCGACGGCGTCCTGAAGGCATTCCAGCAGCCCGACAAGTGGTTCACCGGCGTGGTCGTCACCGACGGCGCCGGCTCGCCGCGCGACGAACTGTACAAGGACTACACCGACGAGGCGATGCGGATCATCCGGCGCAAGGAGCAGAAGAAGGCGGCCTACGTCGGCGACTACGCGGCGCAGGTGCTGCTCGACTACCCGAGCAGCGTGGTCAAGAACGCCGCCGACGGCCGGCCGAAGGACGACATTGCCGACCTGCTCCGCGCGACCCGCCCCGAGGTGGTGTACACGCACAACCTCGCCGACAAGCACGACACCCACGTGGCGACGGCCCTGCGCGTGATCGAGGCGATTCGCAGCCTGCCCGAGGCCGAGCGCCCCAGGACGCTCTACGGCTGCGAGGTGTGGCGCGATCTCGACTGGATGGTGGACGCCGACAAGGTGGGGTTCGACCTGACGGCGCACGAAAACCTGCAGGCGGCGCTGCTCGGGGTCTTCGACTCGCAGATCGCCGGCGGGAAGCGCTACGACCTGGCCACCCAGGGGCGGCGCCGGGCGCACGCGACCTACTACGCCTCGCACGGCACCGACACGGTCGAGCTGCTCAACTACGCGATGGACCTGACGCCGCTCGTCAAGGACGCGACGATCGATCCCGCGGCCTTCGCCGAGGGCTTCATCGAGCGCCTGCGGGCCGACGTCCTCAACCGGGTCCGCAAGTTCAAGTAGGGCAACCCTTCAGGGTTGCCGAACCGCAACCAGCCAATGGGGCAGGGCTTCGGTCCTGCCCCGCCCTCTACGACAGCCACCACACGCCAAAGGCGAGCGTCGCCAGCGTCACCGGCAGCCCCACGCGGAAGTACTCGAGGAACGTCACGCGGATGCCGTGCCGCCTGGCCCCTTCGACGACGATCAGGTTCGCAATCGAGCCGAGGATCGTGAGGTTGCCCGCCAGCGTGCTCGCCATGGCCAGCGTCAGCCAGGCCTCCCGGGCGTCCGACAGGTGCGGCACGACCCGGCTGAAGAGCATCACCGCCGGGACGTTGCTCGTCAGGTTCGAGAGGACCGCGGCGACGGTGCTCAGCCCCCACACGGTGTCCACCCCGATCGGCCGGAGCAGATCGAAGAGCCAGCGGTCGATCCCGGCCGCCTCGACGCCGCGGATCACGACGAACAGGCCCATGAACAGCACGAGCAGGCCGCCGTCCACCTGCCGGTAGATCTTCTCCGGCTTCACCCAGCGGGTGACCAGCACCGCCGCGGCGGCCACCGCGGCCACCAGCGCCGTGTCGATGCCCGAGAGGAAGGCGACCAGCACCCCGGCCGCGATGAGAATTCCCTTGCGGGTCAGCGCCCGGTGGATGGGGCGGATGGCCTCCGGGCCGGCCGTCCAGGGCGTGGGCCGGAGGTCGCGGCGGAACAGCGCCAGCAGGATGGCCGAGTCGATCGCCAGGCCCACGAGGGCGACCGGGCCGAGCGCGCCCAGGAAGGACGCGTACGAAATCCCCGACAGGCTCCCGATCAGCATGTTCTGGGGGTTGCCGGTGATGGCGGCCGTGCTGCCGATGTTCGAGGAGGTGGCCAGGGCGAGCAGGAACGGGAGGGGAGGCAGGCGCCGCGCCGCGGCAACCTCGATCAGCAGCGGCGTGAAGATCAGGCAGATGGTGTCGTTGACGAACAGGGCCGAGAGGGCGCCGCTGACGAACACCACGGCCACCAGCAGCGCGCCGGGATGCCCGATGCTCGAGACCGCGCGGCGCCCCAGGATGCGAAAGAACCATCCCAGGCGCAGGCTGGCGACCAGCACCATCATCCCGAACAGCAGGATGATCGTCCGGTGGTCGATCGCCCGCCACGCCTCGTCCAGCGAGAGCCGACCGACCACCACCATCAGGATCGCCCCGATGAGCGCGGCGCCGGTGCGATCGATGCGGAAGACGGGCGTCTGCCCCAGTGCGAGCACCAGGTAGGTGCCCGCGAAGATCGCGACGACTGCCGCGACGTTGAGATCGACGACGTTCAGGTCGAGGTTGGGCATGCGGGCGGGGGGCGGCCTCCATCATCGCACGCGCCGCCCCCTGCCGTCCTACTGGTGGGCGAACTTCTTCTGTTCGGCGAACTTCTTCATCCACTCGGTCATCCGCTGGTCGATCTCCTCGCGCGTGAGGTCCTCCTTGCGGGTGGCTATCGTCCAGCGGTAGCCGAACGGGTCGGTGAAGCTGCCGGAGCGGTCGCCCCAGAACTGGTCGGCCAGCGCGCCCATGCCGGGCAGGACCGTGGCTCCCGCGCCGACGGCGCGGTTGAACACGGAGTCGCAGTCCTCGACGTAGACGTAGAACGAGGCGGGGGAGCCGCCCATCGCCAGCGCGCCCTTGTACCCCATCATCGCGTCGTTCACCATGAGGCGCGAACTTCCGAGCTGCAGCTCGGCGTGCATGATCTTGCCGTCGGGTCCCGTCATCCGCTCGGTCTCCTCAGCGCCTAACGCGCGCTTGTACCAATCGATCGCCTGCGCGGCGTTGTCCAGCGTGAGGGACGGGGTGACGGTCTGGTAGCCATCGGGAACGGCCTTCTTCGCTTTTGCCATCTCGACCTCCCGGCCCCGGCGAGCGGGGCCGATTTCCACAGGGGCGTTCCGCCGCCGGCCCACGAGCCGGCTCCTCGAGGACGCCAGTTGAAGGTAGTTAGCCGCCGCCTTTCGTGCAAGCCGACGGCCGGATGGCAAAGGACGGGGGCGGCAGCCGCAAACCGCTGCGTGACAGCCTGTTCAGAGGACGGCTCGGGCACGGGCATGCAGAGGTCCCGTGTAGCGGGAGGCGACATCGGCGGCGCGGTTGCGTAGCGGGACCCGCGCCGGTCGCCTCAACGGCCCGGCCGGCACCGCTTCGCGTCGCCAGCCCGTCCCCGACGCTTCGGCCGGGCGCGGCCGGGTGAGGCGCCCCCATCGAGCGCGGCCCGGACCCTGGCAGGCAGTTTCGCACGCACGAGCTGGTACGCGGCGGTGAGCGCGTCCCGCAACTCGCGATCGGGCAGCGCGTCCAGCGCCTCGAGCGTGACCCAGTGGTACTTCCACATGTTGTGGCCGGAGGGGACGATGTCCTCCATCTCAACCAGCTCGGCGTAACGCTCGGGGGAGCACCTCATGCTGCAGCGATGGCCGTCCAGGTCGATCATCGCGAACATCTTTCCCCCGACCTTGAAGAGCAGGTGGTCTCCCCACTGGACCACCTCGGTTGCGTGCTCGAGGGAGAGGCAGTGCTCGCGAATGGAGTCGTTGGTCATGGTTCCCAGTGGCACAGGCGTCCCGCCTGTGAGAGCCGTCGTATGGTCTTACGACGCGCGCTGCGGCCTATCTTGCACCATACACAGGCGAGATGCCTGTGCCACTCTGCCACAGGCGAGACCCTCTGCCAGGGTGCCACAGGCGAGACGCCTGTGCCACTGTGCCACTGGAGCGCGAGATGACGTACGAAGAGAACGCAATCAGGTCGAGTGAGGGAGGGGGCGCGCGGCTGGCGGCGGGCGACGAGATGCCGCACTTCCGGATCACGACGGTTGCGGGCCGGCCCTTCAAGTACGGCGACGTCTGGCAGCGGAAGAACGTGGTGCTGATCACCCTGCCGGACGACGACGCCGAGGCCGCCCGGCGCCTCCCCGACTGGACCGACGCAGCCGCCCGGACCTCTGGCGACGACACCGAGTGGGTCATCACATCGGACGAAGTGCCCGGCGTCGGAAGGCCGGGCATTGTCGTGGCGGACAAGTGGGGCGAGGTCCAGTTCGCGCAGTCGGCGCCCACGGCGGCAGGCCTCGCCAGCGGCGACGAGTTGGCGGAGTGGCTCGAGTTCGTCCGCTACCAGTGCCCCGAGTGCCAGGGCGAGGCGAAGTAGCGCCGGGTCGCGTTCCGCCTGCTGGGGCGCGGCGGCTGCACGAGAGCGCCGGCTGACGGTCAGT
>DAOPQX010000155.1:0-8222 GCA_035348395.1 Vicinamibacterales bacterium
GGGCCCGCTGGCCCAAGCGCATCCGCCGTCGCCGGGCCGACAGGGCTGCCGAGTCCGACCTTGTCGGCCAGCGCGCGCCACCAGGGCTGGTCCAGCTTCGGCGTGCCGATCACGCACCGGGCGAAACACGGGACACGTCTGCCATTGGGGAGTGCCGCCCAGACGGTGAGCCTGGTGCCGGCCACCCCCGGTTCGACGGGAAGGTACGTATCGAACCCCGAATACCGCGCCCCGGCGGCATTGCCGTATGCCTCCGCGACGTCCGGCCGCGGAAGCCCGTGGGGAACGGCGTGCCGCGCTCGTCCCACGGCGGCTGTCAGCGAGAGGACCTGCCCCTCGCGGGCAAAGACCCATCCAGCCAGATGCACGAACCGGCCGACGCGCTCGCCGTGACGCGGCGCCTCCAACCAGCCCAGCAGGGCCGGTCCGATGGAGCGATCCTGGTTTGCGTCAGGCATGTCCGCAGTGCCGCGACATCGTAGCCCGAACATTCGGGAGGGCCCAGAACAATCCGCGCTTCGCCCTGCTGTAGACTGGCCCGACCGCGAAGCCTGCGGCCGGAGGACTCGGCACGTGCAGACAAGGTCGCTCCGAAGATTCGTTTCTCAGCAGGACCGCGAGTTCCTGCGCTGGGCCATCCGGCGATTCGGCGTTCTTCGCGCCGGACGCGAGTACCTTCGTTCTCTGGGCAAGCCAACCCATCTCGTCCGGCTCCCTGTTCCGGGCGCGCGGCACGAGGTTCTCGTGCGGCGGGGGACGGCGGACACGGTGGTGTTCGAGGAGGTGTTCTTCCAGGGGCAGTGCACGTTCGGCATCGAATGCGAAGGGGCCGGCTTGATCGTGGATGCGGGCGCCCACGTCGGGCTGACCACGGTCTTCTTCGCACTCCAGTATCCCCGCGCCACGATCGTCGCCCTCGAACCCGAGCGCTCGAACTTCCACCTCCTTCGAGCGAACACCGCGGCGTTCCGGAACGTCAGGGCCGTCAACGCCGCCCTGTGGCACCATCCCGCGAAGCTCTGCCTCGCCAACCCCGGGTCCGACACCTGGACGTTTCGCTTCGTGCCTCCCGGCCCAACCGCCGGTGCAGGCAGTGAAGCAGGCGCGACCTTCGTCGAGGCCATCACCATGGACGCACTGCTCGCTCCCTATGGAACGCGGCGCGTGAGCCTGCTGAAGATGAACATCGAGGGCGCGGAGGCGGAGGTGCTGCGGGCCTCGGCGAGCTGGCTTCATCGGGTTGACAGCCTGGCGGTGGAGCTTCACGACTGGCTTCGGCCGGGCTGCGCCGACGCCCTCGACCAGGCCTGCCCTCCGGGGAGGTACTTGCGGTCGCGGTCGGGCGAGTTCACCGTGCTCACGCGAGCGCCGGACCAGGGGAGGCCATAGCCACGCGGCGGCTGTACTCGTCCACGACCTCGCCGCCGCGGCCCTCGAACGCGACGCGTCCCTCGTCGAGCAGCAGGGCGCGGCTGCAGAAGGCCGAGATCACCCGCGGGTCGTGGGACACGAGCACGACGGTGTGGCCCTTCGCGCTCAGCTCGCGGTACCGCGCCTCGCACCGCTCGCGGAACTCGGCGTCCCCGACCGCGAAGATCTCGTCGAGCACGAGGACCTCGCGCACGGTCTTGAAGGCGACCGAGTAGGCCAGCCTCGACGCCATGCCGCTCGAGTAGTGCTTCAGCGGGACGTTGGCGAAGCGGTCGAGCCCCGCGAAGGCGAGGATCTCGTCCACCGCGTTCTTCGCCTCGCGAAGGCGGAGCCCCATCGCGGTGCCGAGGAGCAGGATGTTGTCGATGCCGTCCAGCTCGGGGTTCCAGCCGAGGCCCAGCTCGAGGATCGGGGTCAGCGGGGCGCCGACGAGGAGGTCGCCCCGATCCGCCCGGTAGATGCCGCACAGGATCTTGAGCAGCGTGCTCTTGCCCGAGCCGTTGCGGCCCATGATTCCCAGCGTCTCGCCCTTCCGCACGTCGAAGCTCACCGAGCGCAGGACGTCGAGGCGCTCGAAGGATCGCGGACGGAACGCGTTGAACAGGTGCTCGCGCACCGTCTCGCGCCGATCGCTCGGGATCCGGAACGACTTCGCGAGGGCTCGTGCCTCGATGACCGCCACTAGAGCCTCTCCGCGGCGTCGGCAACCTGGCTCGAGAACACCAGGACCCCGACCGCCAGGATGACCGCCGCCATCGCCGCGAGCAGCAGGTTCGCCCTCGCGGTGGGAAGCACGCCGTCCACCAGCACGGCGCGGCAGAACTGGATTACCGGGGTCGGCGGCCACAGGTAGAGCCAGAAGTGGAAGCGCTCGGGGAGGATCTCGAGCGGGTAGATGATCGGGGCCACGAAGAACCCCGCCTGGACCGCCACGTCCCAGACCTGGTTGAGGTCGCGGTAGCGCAGGAACAGCACGCTTCCGGCAAGTGAGATCCCGACGGTGATCGCGAAGAACAACACGAGGTAGAACAGGGTGAGGGCGGCCGCCGCGGCGCCAGGGGCCCGCCCCGCGAACGCCAGGTAGGCGAGGAAGATCGCCAGGAAGACGGCGAGCGTCAATAGCGCGTTCGAGGCCGAAGCGACGACCAGGATCCACGAAGGGAACCGCGTCTTGGCCAGCAGGTAGCCCTTCGCGTGCAGCGAGGTGAGGCCGGTCTTGGTGGCTTCGGCAAAGAAGTCCCAGAGGAAGAGGCCGACGATGAGGTTGAGCCGGTAGTTCGGGCTGGTGGCGAAGATGAACGAGAAGACCGACATCAGGACCACGAACATGAGCGCGGGCTTCAGCAGCGCCCAGAGGAAGCCGCCGAAGGTCCCGTGATACCGGGTCTTGAAGTCGGTGCGGGCGAGCGTCCAGAGCAAGCCCGCCACGTCCACGCGCGTGCCGGCTGCCGTGACGCTCCCCCTCATCTCAACGTCCCCCAAGCCATCGCCAGACCGCGCGCAGCGGGGCGGTTACCCGCCAGCTCTTCGACGCGAACACCTCGCCGAGGCGCCGCTCGAGTTCCTCGGCGCCGGCCGCCAGCCCGGCCGCCAGCCCTTCCGCCCGCCGTGCAGACGCCTCGGCGGTCGCTGCCCGCTCCTCGCTTCTGCGCAACGCTTCGGCGAGCCGGGCCGTCTCCTCCTCCAGCCGCCAGCGCTGGCTCGCCAGCCGACCGCCCGCCTCAATCAGCCGCTCGACGAGCCGGTGCCGCAACTGAAGGCCGACCGCGAGCGCGTCCCGATCGTATTCGACCGCCGGCCCCCAGCCTGCGGTCAGCGGCCCGCCCGGCACGACACCGTCGTACTGCACGTGCCACCCCGCCGAGCGCTCCGCCGGGTCGAACCGGTCGAGCCGCTCCTGGAACACCTTCCGGCGGCCGTGCGCCTCGCCGCGGATGGGGTAGTGGCGCATGGGGAAACGAATCGGGAAGACACGGCGGCCTTCGAACCCGACGTCGTGACCCCCGCTCGACACCAGGTCCACGCCGCCGGCCGGCTTCTTCCAGCACCGCACCTGCAACCGGTCGAAAGCGCCCCCCGGGACGCAGCGGCGGAAGACCCGGGCGAGATCCGAGCCGGGTTCGTACTCCTCCTCCCCGGGCACAAAGTTCAGGACCTCGAAGTCGATCGCGTTCCACCCGAGGCGATCGACGAGCCCGATGGCGGCAGCGAGGGTCAGGTGTGGCCAGGGGCTCTCGCGGAACTCGTCGGCGTCCTGGTTGACGAACCACTCCGCGTCCAGGGTGCGAGCCAGCTCCTCCTTCCTCTCGAGGATCCTCGACAGGCTGAATCGCCGCGGCATCCCAGCCGGGCCGGGCGAGGGCAGTTCTTCGACGCCCACGATTCCCCGGCCCATCCGGGCGCGCGCAATCGAGAGCGTCTCGTCGGTCGAGCCGTCGTCGAGCAGGTAGACCCCGATGCCCTGCCCGGAGAGGTGATCGACGGAAGCGGCGATGATGTCCGCCTCGTTGTAGGCGGACACCAGGGCGATGATCCGAGGGGGTGATGTCATCTGGGCCCGCCTACCGCCCGTTGCCGTTCTGCGCGCCCGGTTCGTTTCGCCTCACGCACTCGTCGACGCCCGGCGTCGCCGGCGCCATCGCCTGGATCTCGCGGCAGACGCGCAGCGCCGATTCCGGGTCGGCGTACTCGCGCTCGTACATCTCGGCGAGGAAGCGGCGAGGCAGCACCGCCTCGGGGTGTGCGCGCACGACCGCCTCGAAGCGGTCGCGCGCCTCGTCGCGACGGCCCTCGAGGCGGGCGACCAGCGCGAGACCCACCGGCGCGTCCACGCCGCCCGGCGACAGGCGATCGGCGCGCGCGAAGTACTCGCCGGCCTCCTCGACGCGTCCCGTCATCAGGAGGCAGGTCGCGAGCGGCAGGAACGTGCGCGACTCCGGGTGCAGGCGCGCTGCGTCGCGATAGGCCTCGGCGGCCGCCGCGTAGTCGCCGCGCTCGCGCAGGACGTCGCCGAGGCCGACGTACGGCACCCACACGCGCGGCTCGCGGGCGACGGCCTCCGACCACAGAGCGACCGGGTCGCCCCACACCTCGTTGCGCTCCACCGTGAGGACCGCGAGCGGCACGAGCGCGGCCGCGAGCCCCGCGAGCGTGAGGCGGCGCGTGCGAGGCCAGGCGGCCAGGCGGCCGATGACGGCGCCGCACGCCATCGTGAACCCGCACGCCGCGAGGTAGACGCGCTGCTCGGCCATCGGCTCGCCGATGTCGAGCAGCAGCAGGAACGAGGACGGGAGCAGCAGGACGAGGAACCAGGCAATCCCGAAGCCCGCCACCGGCTCCCAGCGCCGCGACCGCCAGGCCAGCAGGCACAGCCCCGCCAGCCACAGCAGGTTGAGCACGACCTTCCCCGGGGAGGTCACCTCCGCGTAGCTGCTCGAGTGGAAGATCGACTGGCCGGCGGGGATCGCCATCAGGCGCGTGTACTGCCGCACCATGTCGAGGCCCACGAGCACGTTGCCGCCGATGACCTGGGATTGGCCGGCGTTCTCGACCGTCACCAGCGTCATGAGGCGGTAGCCGCCAACGCCCGCCATCAGCCCCAGCATCACCGCGACGAGGTAAGCGAGCCGCCGGCGCCCGGCACCGTCGAGGTCGGAAGCGAAGATCGCGTACGCCGCCACGACCGCCGGGAGCGCGATCGCCACCTCCTTCGAGAGCAGCGCGAAGAGCCACGCGACGCCCATCAGGACGAGCGCCGCCAGGCCCTCGCGCCTCACCCATGCCTGCGCAGCCAGGCAGGCCGTGAGGAAGAAGACCGCGGCGAGGACCTCGGCGCGCCCGCTGACGTACCCCACGGCCTGCGTCATCAGCGGGTGGACGGCAAAGATCGACGCCGCGGCGAAGGCGGCGGTGTTGGCGCTGCCAGCTCTCACGGGCGAGGACGCCTGTGCCACTCGCTTCACCCGCCAGGCGGCGAAGGTGCGCCTCGTGAACACGAACAGCAGCACGACGTTCAGCGCGTGGAGGAGAACGCTGAACAGGTGGTAACCGGTGACCGACAGGCCGCCCACGGCGTAGTTGGCGGCGTAGGTGAAGTTGACCAGCGGCCGGAAGAGGTCCTGGTGGACGAGGGCGCCCAGGTCGAGCGGGGGCCGAATCGACGCGTTCTCGACCACCGTCCGCCGGTCGTCCCAGACGAACGGGTTGTCGAGCGCGTTGAGGTAGACGACGACCGCCAGGGTCGCGGCCCCGGCGCAGAGCACGATCGGAAGCCAGCGTTTCTGTCGCATCTCGGCCGGGGCGCGCTTAGTATAACGGCGATGCCGCCGCTGAGGATCCTGCACGTCGCCCCCTACTCCGAGCGCGCATGGGCGTACGGCGGCATTCCCCGCGTGCTCGCCTCGCTCGCGCACGCGCAGGCTCGCGGCGGCCATCGCGTCACGATCGCCACGACCGACGTGCGCGACGCGACGTCTCGCCTGGCGCCGCCCGGCGCCGCCCGCCCGCCGCGCCTGCGCCTGCGTTCCTGGAACGAGCGGCTCGACGACGGGATCGAGGCGTTCGTCTTTCCGAACCTCTCCAACCGGATCGCCAACCGGTGGCAGTTCTACCAGCCGCTGGGGCTCGGAGGCTTCCTGCGCCGCCACGCGGGCGACTTCGACGTGGCTCACCTCCACGCGTGCCACAACCTGGCAACTGCCCTCGCGGCCCGCGTGCTCGCCGGCGCGGGCGTGCCCTACGTCGTGCAGCCGAACGGGACGGCGCGGCGGATCGAGCGGCGACGCGCGGCCAAGTGGCTGTTCGACAGCCTGTTCGCCCGCCGCCTGCTCGAAGGGGCGGCAGCAGTCATCGCGGTGTCGGAATGGGAGCGGCGGCAGCTCGAGGCCGGCCTCGTCGCGCCCGACCGCTGCCACCTGGTGCCCAACCCGCTGGCCCCGGCGCCGGAGCCCCTGCCGGGCGGGGCCGCCTTCCGCCGGCGTCTCGGCCTCTCGGCCGACCCCCTCATCCTGTTTCTCGGCGTCCTGAGCCCCCGAAAGCACCCCGAGGTGCTGGTCGAGGCGGCCTCGTCGCTCCGCCGCCCGGTTCAACTCCTGTTCGCCGGCGCCGACGGGGGAGCGTTGGCCGCCACCCGCCAGGCGGCCGAGCGGCTGGGGCTGCTCGACCGCGTCCGGTTCGCCGGCGTCCTCGAGGGTGCCGCGCGCTTCGCCGCGCTCGCGTCTGCCGACGTGGCGGTCTACGCCTCGCACGACGAGGCGTTCGGCCTGTCGGCCCTCGAGGCGCTGCAGGCCGGGACGCCCGTGGTCGTGGGCGACGACGCCGGCTGCGCCGAGGTGATCGCGTCGGTGGAAGGGGGGCTGCTGGCGACGCCGGGCGACGCGAGCGCCCTCGCCGTGGCTCTCGACCGCATGCTCGCCAGGCTTCCGGTGTGGAAGGCGGTTGCCCGCCAGGCGGGGGCGATCGCATCGAAGCGCTTTCACCCGGACGCGGTCTGGTCGAGCCTCGAGCCGGTCTACCGATCGGTGTCCGCCGAGCCCGGCGTACTTGCCCTAGCGACGAGCGTTCCTGCCCCAGTCGAGGATCCTGCCCCTGCGGCGGCAGAGGTTCCCGCCCCGGGGGACATCGAGGTTCCTGCGCCCGTGGCGGTCGAGGTTCCCGCGGCCGTGCCGGAGCCCGAACGGGCCGAGACGCCGGTTCGCCCACACTCCGGGGTGACCTTCATCGTGGCCGTGCACAACGGCGAGCGGTGGCTCGAGCAGGTGCTCGAGGCGATCGACGCCCAGCGCGACGGCCGGCCCTTCGAGGTGGTCGCCGTGGATGACGGGAGCACCGACTCGTCGCCGGCGGTCCTCGAGAAGTGGTCGCAGCGAAAAGGCATCCGGGTGATCCGGCTGGAAGACGGAGGCCACCCGGCAGCGGTGAATGCCGGCGTGAGGGCCGCAAGCCACCCGATCGTCTGCCTCGTGGACCAGGACGTGGTGCTGCAGCCGGGGTGGCTGCAGGCAATTGGGGCCGCGCTCGACGAGCCTGGCGTGGCGGCGGTGCAGGGGACATTCGCCATCGAGCAGGGCGCGTCGCTGGTGGCGCGGGTGATGGGGCTCGACCTGGGGCAGCGCTACACGGCGATGGCGGGCCCGGCGACGAGCCACGTCTGCACCGGGAACTCGGCGTACCGGGTGGACGCGCTGCGCCAGGTGGGGCTCTTCTTCGACGAGTCGTTCGGGTACGGGGCCGACAACGACATGAGCTACCGCCTCGCCGGCGCCGGCTACGAGCTTCGCTTCTGCGCGGAGGCGAAGGCGGTTCACCATTGGAGGGAGTCTCTCTGGAGCTACCTGCGGCAGCAGTACGGCTTCGGCTACGGGAGGCTCGACCTGGTGGCCAAGCACCCGCGCCGTGCCGGCGGCGACAGCGTCTCGCCGGCCGCGATGATGGCGCACGGGCCGCTGATGCTCGCGGCGCTCGGCCTCGCCCTCGTCTGGCTGGCCTCGCTCGCCTGGGGGCGGATGGTCGCGCTCGCGGGATGGCTGGCGCTGGTCATCGTCGCGGGGCTTGCGATCGAGCGGCTCGCGGCGGGGATCCGAGCGGCCTCCAGGCACAAGGACGCCGCCGGTCTCTGGTTCGCGCCGTTCCACATCGCGCGCGACGTCGCCTGGGCTTTCGCGATCGTGGCCTGGGCATTCCGGCGGCTGCTCGGCAGGACCCCACGCCCCGAACACAGCATGAGGCGGTAGCTGACAGCTGACAGCAGACAGCAGACAGCTGACAGCTCACAGCTGACAGCGGAGAGCAGA
>DAOPQX010000156.1:0-8209 GCA_035348395.1 Vicinamibacterales bacterium
CAGGCCTCCCGCCTGTGTGGCTGTGGCCAGCAGATTCTACTGCACCGAATCCTGACCGCCGAGTCGCGAACTCTGAACCCCGAATCCCGATTCCCGAATCCTGATTCCTGAATCCTGATTCCTGAACTGGCGCGCCTCTTGCCTGTGCCTCGTGCATGCTGGAGAGGATTCGTGTGTACGCGCGGGCGGTGGCGCGCTTCCTCGAGGCGCGATCGCCTGAAGAGCGCCGGAAACGCGCCAACCACGCCTTCGCGCTGCTGCTGGTGGCCGGCGTGGCCGTCATCAAGCACGTCACCGGGCTGACGGACGAGCGTGCACCATTCACGCTCTACGTGCTGGCCGTGGCGGCCGCTGCCGCGCGCGGCGGTTTCGAGTCGGGCCTGGTGGCCACGCTCGCCTCGGTTCTCGCCGCCGGGTTCGGCGCGGCTCTCCTCGGGCCCTCCCGCCTGCTGTTCGCGGCCGAGGGACTGCTGGCCGCCCTCGTCGTCTCCACCGTGCGTTCATCGGTCAGGATGAGGGAGGCGCAGCTGCGGGGGGCCGAGGAAACGATCGCCGACCTGCGGGCGCGCGACCGCCACGCGCAGCGGCTCGACGCCGCGCGCCGGCAGGAGTGGGAGGAGTACCGCGAGGCGGTGGCACGGGCCCAGGCCGCTCTCCAGGAGGCGGCCGACGGCGCCCGCAGGCAGCTTGGCGCCCTGGAAAGCCTCACCGATCCGTCGCTGAACCCGCTCGGCGGCGACGACATGGTGTCGGAGCTGCTCGCGCGGCTTCGCGGGGCCGTTGGTGCGGACGCCGCGGCGCTGGTGCAGCCTGGCACCCAGGGGACGGCCGTCGTGACTGTCGGTGCGCTGGAACCGGCCGCCGGGCCGATCGACACCGCTGGGCAGCGGCTCGCCCAGGGCCGGGTGGCGGTGGTGCACAACGACCCGGCGCGCGTCGCCCAGCTCAGCGCCCTGCGCTGGCCCGACTCGGTCACCTCGCTGCTGGTGGTGCCGGTGCTTCACGACGGGCAGGTCTGGTCCACCATCGAGGTGGTGAGCGAGCGATCGCGCCAGGTCAGCGACTGGGACGTGGCGCTCGCGCGTGTCGCGGCCGACCGCCTGGCCGCCGTCGTCGTGCAGGGGCGAGCGCTCGCCTCGCGCGCGTCGTGACGGCTGGGGCGAGCTGGGAAGCTTCCCTCAGGAGGCCAGTTTCAGGCCGAGCACTCCGGCCACGATGAGCGCGATGCAGGAGAGCCGCGCCGCCGAGGCAGGTTCCTGGAACAGCCAGATCCCGAGCAGCGCGGTTCCGGCCGCGCCGATGCCCGTCCAGACTGCGTAAGCCGTGCCGATTGGCAGCGTGCGCGCCGCCGCCGCGAGCAGCGCCATGCTCGCGGCCAGCGCCGCCAGCGTCCACGCCGTCGGCCAGAGCCGCGTGAAGCCGTTCGTGTACTTCAGCCCCACCGCCCACCCGACCTCGAACAACGCCGCCACGAGCAGGATCAGCCACGCCATCAGAAGAGTCTAGGGCACGATCACGGCCGGCGGGAGGCCGGCTCGATGTTCCGGTTGGTGCGAAACACGTTCTGCGGGTCCCACGCGGCCTTGATCTCGGCGAGCCGGCCCAGGCTCGCGCCGAGCGCCGCCTCCACCCGGTCGGGTCCCTCGTCTGCTGTGAGGAAGTTGATGTAGTTCCCTCCGGTGGAGAAGCGCTTCATGTCGCCCCAGGCGGTTCGCGCCCACCCGGCGTTGTCGCCGTCGTCGGCGGGCTGCTCCCACGAGGCCGTCACGTTCAAGACGTAGCGGGCATCCCGGTTCGCCGCCGGCGAGTGATCCTCGGCGAGGTCGTTCAGCGCGCCGCCGATCTGGAACAGGATCACGGCGGAGTGCGGTGACCGGACGCGCGCGGCGTGCTCGGCGACCTTGTCGCACAAGGCCGGCTCGATGCGGGGCAGGTACTCGCTCTTCCAGTAATACCTCCGCCCCTTGGGCTGCGTGGCGTCGAGCAGCGCCTGGATCTGCACGTACGGGCGGCGCACGAGGGTGTCACCGACAGGCCTGCCGAAGGCCTTGATGGGGGCGACCGCCCGCTCGCCCTCCTCCGGATTCCCGCTGTGGCAGGCGAGGAGGGCGACGATCGGTTTCCCGTGCATCTCGGGCGGAAGCCATGGCGCGGGAGGCGCCGGGCGCATCAGTGCGACGAGCGTCAGCTCGCGCGGCGCCTGCTCGGCCAGCGTGCGGTACAGCTCCAGCACGCGGGACGCCTCGCTCGCAGGCCACGCCACCAGCCCGCCAACGACCTCTGGGCCGACAGGGTAGAGTGAGTACTCGATGCCGGTGACGACGCCGAAGTTGCCACCACCGCCGCGGAGGGCCCAGAAGAGATCCGGGTTCTCGCGAGCGTCCGCCCGTACGATCCGGCTCTCGGCGGTGACCAGCTCGAAGCCCTTGACGTTGTCGGCCGTCCACCCCCAGCGCCGTGTCAGGTAGCCGAAGCCGCCGCCGAGGGTGAGCCCCGCGACCCCGGTGAGCGAGACGAAGCCGAGCACGGCGGCCAGCCCGTGCAGCTGCGTCTCGCGATCCACGTCGCCGAGCAGGCAGCCCGCCTGCGCCCGGGCGACTTGCCCGCGCGGGTCGGTCCAGACCCCGCGCATCAGCGACATGTCGAGCATGAGCGCGCCATCGGCCGCGGCCAGCCCTGCGATGTTGTGCCCGCCTCCCTTGATGCACAGCAGGATGTCGTGCTCGCGGGCGAAACGCACGCAGGCGACGACGTCGGAGGCGCCGCGGCAGCACGCGATCGCTGCCGGCTTCCGATCGATCATGGCGTTCCAGAGTGTCCGCGACGCCTCGTATCCGGGGTCGGCGGGCAGGAGCAGGAGGCCTCGCAGGTTCGCCTTCAGGCGGTCGAACGCGGCCGGCTCCAGGTCGATGTCGATGCCCTGCACAGTCGTTGCTCTCATGACGGGGCGGCGGGCAGCAAGAGTCGAGCCAGCATCCCGATCACGTTCACCGCAGAGGCGCAGAGGTCTTTTGGCTTGCGGTGTCATAGCTTTGTGTGGCAAAGTAATCCGCCATGGAGCAGCACGTCGCGGCCGAACACCTGCAGGTCATTCGGACACTGATGGAGCGATCCGCGCTCTATCGCCGGACTCTCGCTCCGATCATGCTGTATGCGGGGTCGGTGGGTTGCGTGGCCTCGGTCGGGGGAATCCTGCTGGGAATCGACGCCCTCCCGGCCTTCTCGATCTGGTGGCTGATCGCGGCCCTCGTCGCCATTGGCGGTTCGTTCGCCATCGCCAGGCGTCAGGCCGTCGAGGACGGCGAGCCGTTCTGGTCGCCGCCGGCGCTCCGCGTGACGCAGGCGCTCGCCCCCCCGCTCGCCTCCGGCCTGCTCCTCAGCCTGGGCTTGATCGCCTTCGGCGGCGACGACCTCCGCTGGGTGTTCGTCCTGGCGAACGCCTTGTTCTACGGGTGCGCGGTTCACGCGGCCGGCTTCTTCATGCCGCGCGGGATGAAGCTGTTCGGCTGGTTGATCATCGCGGCCGCGTGCGCGGGGGTGCTCGGGCGGCCCGCCCTCGGCGGGGTGGCCACCTCCCGCCCCGACCACGCCCTGATGGGCGGCCTCTTCGGGCTCGCGCACCTTGGCTACGGCGTCTATCTCTACGCGACGGAGAAACGAAAGACCTCGTCGTGAACCCCGAAGCCCTCCTGCAGCTCGACCGCGTCATTCACGAGAAGGGGCGGCTGGCCATCATGTCGATGCTCGCCGCGTCGCCCGAGTTGTCCTTCACCGAGCTGCGTGAGACGCTCCAGATGACCGACGGCAACCTCACGACCCACATCCGCACGCTGCAGGAGGCGGGCTACGTCGCGGTGGCCAAAAGCTATCGCAACAAGCGCCGCCTGACGACCGTCTCGATGACCGAGGCAGGGCGCGCGGCCTTCGCCGCCTACCTCGCCCTGCTCGAGCGGATCGTGCGGGAGGCCAAACCCCGATAGCACGTTCGAACGCAGGAGGAAGGCACTGTGCTGCCACATTACTTTGTCACACAAAGACGAGAGGAGCATCCGATCCCGCTCGACGCCGCCCCGGCGCCCGACTGTGTCCCGGCGCCCGACTGCGTCCCGCCGTCCGATTCCGCCCCGGCCGCCGCCGCAGCGCGGCCTGAACCGGTTCGGGTCGTGCGGGCGAGCCACCTGGGCATGTGCTTTGGCGTCCGCGGTGCCATCGCCAGGGTCTTTCGCATCGCGCATCGCGAGCCGGTGACCGTGCTCGGCGAGCTGGTGCACAACGCCGCCGTCCTCGATCGCCTGGCGGCGAGCGGTGTCCTGTTCCAGCGCGAGGCAGAGGCGGTCGAGACGCCGGTCGTCGCGATCACCGCGCACGGTGCCTCGCGCCGCCGCCTCGCCCACGTGCGCAGCCTGGGCTTGAAGGTGGTGGACGCAACGTGCCCCCTGGTGCGCACCGCGCACCAGGCCGTGTCGCAGTTCGTGGAGGAGGGGTTCCACCCGGTCATCGTCGGCGTGCGCGACCACGTCGAGGTGCGCGGCCTGACCGGGGATCTCGACGCCTACGACGTCGTGGCGAGCGAAGCGGACGTCGCCCGCGTGGCCCCACGGCCGCGCTTCGGCGTCGCGGCGCAGACCACGCAACCGATCGAGCGGGTGCGGCACCTGGCATCCGTGCTCCAGGCTCGCTTTCCCGGGTCCGAGGTTCGCCTGGCAGACACCGTGTGCCTCCCCACGAAGCTGCGACAGGAGGCGGCAGTAGCCCTCTCCACCGAGTGCGACGTGGTTATCGTGGTCGGCGGCGCGAACAGCAACAACACGCGCGAGCTATGCGAGACCTGCCGCCGCCACTGCGAGCGCGTTTTCCAGGTGCAGGGCCCCGCCGATCTGAGGCGGGAGTGGCTCGATGGGGCGCGAGTGGCGGGCCTCACCGCGGGCACCTCCACCCCGGACGACGTCATCGACGCGGTCGAGGCCAGGTTGAGGGAGATGGCCGGCGGAGGGGAGCGCTCGTGCTGGCCGGGAGCGGGCCGGTAGCAGGTTGCCGAAACAGGAAGCGTCAGCGGCCTGCAAGCCGCTACCTGGCTGGCAGGCGCGCGAGATCCCGCGCCAGCATCCTGCTCAGCTCAGCAGCGCCAGCCGTGGACAGGTGAGAGTTGGTGCGGCCCCAGCCTCCATCGATGAACAGGCTCGGGTCGTCGAGGTCGAATCGACGCGGGTCGTTGTAGATCAACACCGTGACGTGTGGGTACCGGCGCGACAACTCCCTCAGGTGCTCATGGAACGTCGCAAGCTCGACGTTCGTCCGATAGGTCCCGACGTAATCGGGAAGGGAGACCAGCACGACAGGTACGCCGTCGGCGCCCGTTTCGGCCAGCAGTCTCTCGAAAGCGGCGCCCTCGGGCCCGGGGGGACGAGGCATCCTCGAACGCTTGTAGGACAGTGGCTTCTCGATGACCAGCCGGCTGCGGTCCGCCGGCACCCCCAGGTACCTGCGGCTCTGTTCGAAGGTGTCGGTCGCGGGCGCCACTTTCCGTCCGGCCCGGTCGTTGATGTCGTCGATCAGGTCGTTGAAGAACACGTCGTGCTGGTGCTTGCGCTGCAGGAGCAGCAGCGGAGCCCGCCGCGGCGCAGGCGGCTTCCAGGATTCCGCCGACGAGAACCGCGACATCCAGCGCCGGTCCGACTGGATCGAGTAGAGGAAGTAGTCCACGCCGTAGACGAGGAGGCGCGGCCGTCCGGCATACTTTCTGAAGAGGCGGTAGAACTCCAGCTGGTAGCGCGGCCCCTTCCCTTGGTACGCCTCCTTGAAGACGCTGGAGATTCGGGGCCGGCCCTCGGCCTCGAGCAGCAGCGGGATGATGCCTTCGCTGGTGCGCGACGTGCCGAGGACGAGCGTGTCGAAGTTCCGGCCGCTCAGGTAGCCGGCAAGCTGCCGCTCGAACTGGTTGCCCCCCGAGTAGTAGCGCGATTCGAGCGCCAGCATCGTCCAGCTCAGGCCCCGGTCGAGGACCCCGAGGGCGACGAAGAAGCAGGCGAGGGCGGCGAGGCCCCGGCGCACTTCAGAACCGGACGTAGATGAACTCATTGCCGGCATCCACGCCGAACAGGACGATGGCACAGGCGGTGGCCGCGAGCAGCCCCGCGCGGACGGGAAGGGGCAGCGGGCGGAAGGGGGCTGCCCTTCGGCATATCCACTCGGCGAGCAGGAAGGCGGCCGCCAGGCCGACGCCGACGATCATGTGGCCCATTCCGGTGGCCGATGGCTTGATCTGCATGTAGTGCAGGTACTCGAGCGCCTTCGCAAGCGTCGGCGCGCGGAAGAAGATCCAGGCGAACGAGACGAGGTTGAACGTCACGACGACCTGGAGCGCCCGGTGAAGCGACGGGCGCGAGGCCAGGCCCGTTCGGCGGGCCACCCGGCGGCGAACTCGCCGGCTCAGCTGGCCCCCGATCAAGTAGAGGGCGTGCAGCGCTCCCCAGGTCACGAACGACCAGCTGGCGCCGTGCCAGAGCCCGCACAGCACCATCGTCACCGCGGTCGCCTGCACGTAGGCCAGCGTTTCGACGCGGAGGCCGAGGAAGGTGTCGCGGCGCTCGCGGCGCGTGGCGGCGTAGGACAGCGGCAGGAACAGGTAGTCGCGGAACCAGAAGGAGAGCGACATGTGCCACCGCGTCCAGAACTCCGCCACCGAGCGGCTTGCGTAGGGGGCATCGAAGTTCGGCGCCGACTGGTATCCGAGGAGCCGCGAAAGCCCGATGGCGATGTCGGTGTAGCCCGAGAAGTCGCAGTAGATCTGGACGGCGTACAGCCAGGCCGCGACCACCAGGTTGAGTCCCTGCCCGGGCGGCGCGGCGAAGACCTGGTCGACGAAGACGGCAAGCCGGTTCGCGATCACCGCCTTCTTGAACAAGCCCCACGCCACCTGGGTCGCCCCCGAAGCGAGGCGATCGATGTCGAAGCGCTCGGGCGACTTCAGGCGCGGCAGGAAATCGCGGGCCCGCTCGATGGGGCCGGCGGATACCTGTGGGAAGAAGGCGGCGAAGAGACCGAAGTAGCCGGCATGGCGCTCGGCTTCGACCCTGCGGTGGTAGACGTCGAGGAGATACCCGAGCAGGCGGAACGTGTAGAAGGAAATGCCGAGCGGCAGCAACAGGTGCACCGGCTGCAGGGACAGCCTGGCGCCGAAGAGCGCCGCGGCCTGCGAAACCATCTCCTCCAAGAAGTTCAGGTACTTCGCGGCGGCGAGCCCGCCGACGAGCGCGACGGTGCCGAGCAGCAGCCAGCGCCTGCGCGCAGCCGTCGACCAGGCTGGCAGCGACGCCAGTCTGAGCGCGATCCCGTAGGTGACAGCCGTCGCCAGCGCCAGCGGGACGAGATCAACGGGGCGCGCGAACCCAACGAAGAACAGGCTCGCTGCCAGAAGTGGAGCCCAGCGCATCCGCGCAGGCAAGGACCAGGCGAGGCAGAACGTCAGGACGAAGAAAAGCAGGAAACCGGTCGATTGGATTGCCACGAGCAGCAGGCACTATACGAAACCAGGCGCCTTCCGTTCAATGGCCACCCCAGGCATTTCGCCTGCTCAGAAATACGCCCGTGTGACCCCGGGGTTGCCTGGCGTGACTTCGAAGTAACGGACGGCGCCGATGGCCCGGAGGAGGTTGTGGACCGCGTGCCGCACCTTGCCGGTGCCGAGGCCGTGGACGATGTCGAGGTGAGCGAGGCCGGCACGCAGCGCCTCGTCTGCTCTGGCCTCGACCGCGCGCAGGGCCTCTTCCACAGTGGCGCCGTGGAGATCGATCGACCCGAGGCGGGTGCGCTCGTGGTCTGACGGTCGTTCGGCGGCCGCGGGCCGTGGCGCCGGCGGCGGCGCGGGCGCGCTGGGTTTCCGCTTGCCGCCTGCCGGGGATGGCGCCTCCAGGTCGCGCTCCCGGCACGCGACCTCCACCGCGCCCACGAGTACGCGGTAGCGCCCGCCGCGGGAAACCGACATCACGCGCCCCGCCTTGCCGATTGTCGTCACGCGCACATGGGCGCCGATGGGGAAGGGCATGGCCAGTTCGATCTTACGCCGCCTCTGGACGTGTTCGAATGCGCCGCGACGCATCGGCCGCCATTGCTGTCCGGATACCTCCGACTCTGCGGTGAACGTGCCGGTACAAACCTCGCATCGAAGGGCCCAGCCCGCGGGCACAGATTGGCTGCGCCCCTACGGGGC
>DAOPQX010000157.1:0-8155 GCA_035348395.1 Vicinamibacterales bacterium
TTGCCCGGCCCGTGGCAGCTCTCACACCCAAGCGTGTTGATCGGGGCCCGCGCGATGAACGCCTGCCCGTGCGCGCTGTCGTGATACCCCTTGGTCTGGGCCTCGTGACAGGTGAGACATGTCTGCTCTCCCGCATAACCCTGCGGGTCCGCCTGGCCCGTCGGCGCTTGCGGGGCGGCCATCGCCAGGCCCCCGAGCGCCAGCCAAACGGCCGCGACGACGGCAAGCCCTGCCGCACGCCCGCGGGTCTGGACGAATGAAAGCATGGCCTCGCTCCTTGTAGTGAAACACACCAAGCGGTCCGTGGACCTGGAATGCCGGGCTGGGCTGTGCAACGAGAGTGCCGTGGAGTTCCACATCACGAATGTTGGCTAATTCACCAAATGCTCGCGGAACGACCAACTCCAATTGTTGGATTTCGGCACGTTCCTGACGAAAGCCCGGCGGTTTGGCTGCCCGACCTTCCGGCTTTCCGGCACATCCGTATCCAAAACCTTGGAGAAGAGGTCTCAAAACTTCCAGTTTGTCGAAGAAAACCGACTCTTCAGGTCGGCGCAAGGCAAGGCGGCAGTGTCGAGAATTGAGACAGCTGTCGCATCGAACGATGCTGGTCAACGGCGACACGTGCTCCTCGTGTCAGCTCAATCCATGGTGTGGCAGGTCGCGCAGTCCTGCCCGATGACCTGGCCATCGGCGCTGCGGTGGGTGTCGTCGTGGCAGCGGAAGCAGCCGGGCGCGTGCACGTGCCCGACATTGTTCGGATAGGTCCCCCAGGTCACGTTCATGCGCGGAAACACGTTGCGCGCGTAGATCCCCTGGACGGCCCGGACGGCGGCCTCGACCTCGCCACGGCGCTCGTTCCACACCGTGGGGTAGTTGGCCTGGTAGAAGGTCGTCAGGCGTTTCGCAATCCGGGCCGCCGCCGCCTCCGGCGAGGGCTCCTTCACCTGGAGCGCCTCGACTGCCTCCCGGTGGACGAACGGCAGATCCTTCGGAATCGCCCCGTGCGACATCGCCTCGGCGACCGCCGTCGCGGCGGTCGGGTCGAACCGGTGGCTCGGGCGGTTGTGGCAGTCCATGCAGTCCATCAGCCGCTCCTCGCCCTTCGCCAGCTCCTCGTCGGTCACTCCCTCGGCCCGGTATTCGACCACCCGTCCCCGCGCGTCCTCCACCCGGACGTAAGGAATCACCTGGCGCTTCGGGTCGGTCGTGATGTAGGTCACCCGGGTCGAGGGCGCCATGTGCCAGTGGATGCCGGTCGCGCCGAGCCGCTGCTGCCCGCTTCCCACGTGCAGCCGCAGCGTCGTCACCGTCTCCGTGTTCGGCTCGTCGTCGGCGTACTCGAAGACCTGGCGGATGCGGTCGCCCGTGAACTTCTCGGGCCAGTGGCACTGCTCGCAGGTCTCCCGGGCGGGGCGCAGGTTTTCCACCGGCGACGGGACCGGGGTGGGGTAGGTGTGCAGCGCGACGGCGAAGAGCTGGCGGGTGCCCGACAGCTTCGACTTCACGAACCAGGGAGCGCCGGGCCCGATGTGGCAGTGGACGCACGCCACGCGGGCGTGCGGGCCGTGCTGGTACGCGGTGTACTCGGGCTCCATCACGGTGTGGCACACCTGGCCGCAGAAGGAGACCGAGTCCATGTACTCGACGCCCCGGTACGCGGCGAGCGAGAGGACGACGATGTTGACCAGGGTGGCGCCGAGGAGGGCCATGACGAGAAACCGCGTGTGGGGGACGTTCATGTCCACCACGGGCCACTCGATCCCCTCGGGGCGGCCTCGCCGCTCCCGCCGCCGCATCAGCCACACGCCGAGGGGAATCAGCAGCAGGCCGAGCACGAAGAGGCCGGGCAGGACGAGGAAGAACACGATCCCGATGTAGGGATTCGTGTGCATCCCCAGCAGCTCGGCGGCGAAGACCACCAGGAACATCACGGCGCTGACGGTGGTCAGCCAGATGCCGAACAGCGAGACCGGGTGGCGGAGGTAACGCAAGCGCAGGCGCAGTGACATCGCGGTCTCCGGCTCAGAACCAGGTCGAGGACAGGATCAGCACCACCATCACCAGGCCGAGCGTGACCGCGACGGCCGCCACGACGCGCGCGAGCGTGAACGTCCAGGGGAGGGCCGGCGTGGTCTCGTGGTCGGCGAGCCGCCCCTCGGCCCGGAGCCGCGCGTATTCGGCCGGCCGCTCCTCGGCCAGCTCGTGCTCGGTGACGCGGCCGCCGAAGATCACCGGGTCCACGGGGAACTTCTCCGGCCGCAGGTGGCTGTTGAAGAAGTGGATCGTGAAGATGAAGCCGGCTGCCAGCAGCCCCTCCTCGCCGTGCACGAGCAGCGCCACGTTGAACCACGAGCCGGGCACGAACCGCGAGAAGAACTCCGGGAACCACAGCATGAGCCCGGAGGTCCCGATCACTCCCATCCCCCAGAACACCGCCCAGTAGTCGAACTTCTCCCAGTAGGTGAAGTGGTCGAACTCGGGCCGGGGCCCGAGGCGGAGGAACCACCGCAGGTGGGCGATCATCTCGGCGACGTCGCGGGGCTGCGGCGTCATCGAGGCCGGTCCCCACAGGATCTCCAGATCCTCTTTCACGAAGAGCCGGTGCAGGAGCCGGAAGACGTGCAGCACGAAGGTCGCGATCAGGACGACGGCGAACACGCGGTGGACGATGCCGGCCGACCAGGGCCCCCCGAACGCCGCCGAGAGGTACGGCGCCCAGCTCGCTTCGCTGAAGAGCAGCGGCATCCCGGTGAAGGCCAGGCCGATGAAGCTGATCATCAGCAGGCCGTGCAGGATCCTGTGATAGCGATCGAACCGCAGGTAGCTCCTCGTCATGTGTCCCGCCCCTCGCCGCGCGTGCCGGCGCCGCCCTGGCCTTCCTCGCCGCTCTCGCCGGGGGTCTCACCTCCTGCGGCCGCCCCTTCTCCGCCACCGCCTTCTTCGGCCCCGCCGGGCCGTTCGCCGCCCCCGGCCGGCGCGGCCGCCGCCCGCTTCTCCTCGTCGGACCGCAGGCGTGCGGCCGCACGCTTCCTGGCCCGGCGCAGCGGCGCCGTGCGTGAGAACCAGAGCAGCGTGTGCACGCCGAAGAAGAGGAAGACGCCGGCGAGCAGCGTCTGCATGAACCGGGAGGCGTAGTAGAGCAGCGGGTTCCGCTCGCGGTTGTGGCGATCGGCGTGGGGGTCGTACTGGACGAAGCTCTCGGTGGCGCCCGGATGACAGGTGCCGCACGTCTCGACCAGGCGAGCCGGCGAGACGCGCGACCGCGGGTTCTCGGCCGGCAGGATGTCGTGCGCGCCATGGCAGCTCGCGCAGGTCGCCACCCGCACGAACCCCAGCCGCGTGACCTGCCCGTGGAAGGTGTCGCGGTAGGTCCTGATCGCTTCGGCGTGGCACGAGCCGCACTCGGCCAGCACCTGCAGCTGCCACGACTCGCTCTCGGTCCGGATCACGCCGTGGGCCGTGTGGCACGACGCGCAGTTCGGGGCGAGCGGGTTCCCGCCAGCGAGCGCGGTGCCGTGCACGCCGCCGGTGTACTGGTTCAGGATCCCCTCGTGGCAGCTGCCGCAGGTCTCGGGCACCCGGACACGCGCCACGCGGCTGGCGGGGTCCCGGGGCGGCCGGATGTCATGGTAGCCGTGGCAGTCGGCACAGTTGGGGGCCGACAGCAGGCCGCTGCGCGACAGCGCCTGGCCGTGAATGCTGTCCTGGAAGCGCGACACGTCGCTGCCGGCAATCCGGCCCCGCTGCACGATCTCGTCGTTCTGGTGGCATCTCCCGCAGGTGCCGGGCAAGTTCAGATGGTAGGTCCGCGAATCGGGATCCTTCGAGGGCAGGATGTCGTGGGCGCCGTGGCAATCGGCGCATCGGGCCGCCACTGGGTTCTTCCCGCCTGCCCGCGCCTTCGCGTGGATGCCAAGGTCGTAGGCCTGCACGGCGGGCTCGTGGCACGCGCCGCAGGTGGCGGGCGCCAGCTTCTCGGGGTGCGGCAGCTCGGTCATGGCCGCCAGGTCGGTGTGGCAGTCCACGCACGACGCGCCGACCTGACCGTGGATCGACCGCTCGAACTTCGACGTGTCGACGGCCACCGACCGGCCGCTGCTCCCCTGGGCGGCGGGATCGCCGTGGCACGCCAGGCAATCGTCGTTGGTCAGGGGAGGCGCCGGCTGCTGCGCCAGGATGGGTGGCGCCGTCGCGCAGCAGGCGGCGAGCGCCAGGGCCAGACGGAATCGCATCGGGTCTCGCGTCCTCGGCCGGGGAGGAGCGCCTCCCGCCAGCCATCCGAGCGCGCTGCGGCGCGCGCGTGCGTTACGCGGTTGGGATGAGAACCACCGCATTGTAATCGTGACCGCAGACGCCGCCAAGCCCGTTGGCGGCCGTCAAGGTGCACTGCGGGCGTCGGCGGAAACAAAAAGGGCGGCCTCGGTGGCCGCCCTCGAATTTGCGTGCCCGGTGGGGCCGCCCTGTGGAACTAGGGTCTGGAGGGTTTAATGATAGCGGTTCGACACGACCGGCCGTTTCATGGGCTGACCGGCCGCGGCGGGCCAAAAGAGGATACGAACGCGCGACCTCACCGGGCACTGCATTGTCATCGAAGTTGGTTGGAGCGTTGTTCTGCCCTTTCCACTCTTTTGGACGCAAACGAAGTGCCACCCCCCAACCCGCAGAATCTCAAGGAATTCAAGGCTCCCAAGAACGGGTGTAACGGACCGGCGGCAATTTCAGGTGACGGCCTGACGGGATGTCGGCAGGCCTCACGGCTCAGGGCTCAGGGGCCTGCTCGCCAACGCCGCAGCCTGCGCCCGCCGAAGCCGCGAGGGGAGCGAGCGTCCGGCCGAAGGCGGGGGCGAAGCGGGCGCCTGGCGAAGGCGGATGGAAGGCCCGGACAAAATAGAATCGGCGCCGTGAACCGGACGCACACATGCGGGCCCCCATCCGCATGCGCCGTGCCTGCTCGCGGCGCCGACACCCTTCTCGGAACGCAAGGCAGGTGCCACTGCCCTCTCCCGAGAATCCCTCGAAATTACGCCTGGACCTGGCCCCCGCCGCCCGGCGCGGCACCGCCGGCTGGCGAGTTCTCGCCAGTCGCGCCGGATTCTCGTCGCCCCCGCGGCCTCATCCGGCGCGCGAACACCGGCGCCGCCAGCAGGCGCGCCGCTCTCCGGTATCCCTCGAACACGTAGAAGCCGGCCGTCCGCGGCGCCAGCAGCGCGGTGTCGTCCGGGTTGACGACGATGCTGACCTCGATGTTCGGGGCGGCGCCGATCGGGATCCAGTTGCGGCGGCAGGCGTCGTACATGTGTACCATCACGCGCCGCATGTCCTCGTACGGGGGCGACGGCCAGTCCTCCATGTCGGCGCCGACGGTCGGGCGGAAGATGCAGACCGTCGGGAACGCGCCCTGCGACGCAATCCAATCGATCCCCTCGAGCGTCTTCTCGATCGGCTCCACCCCGGCAATGATCTCCCCCGACACGGCGCCGCGCGGCATCCTCGCGGCACAGTACTGGATCGAGTCGAAGAACAGCTGCTGGCCCAGCTGCTTCTCCTTCCCGGGGCAGATGCGGGCGAACCACTCGGGATCCACGAACTCCAGGCAGAACGAGACGTGGTCCACGCCCAGGGCGATCAGCCGGTCGTAGCGGGAGAAGTCCTTCTCGGGCGCGAGCTGCGCCCCGACCATCACACCGACCTCTTCCTTGAGCGCCCGGATGTACGGCTCGGCGAACTGAACGCCGCGGGTTCCTTGAAACCCCGCGTTGAGATGGACGAAGGTCACGCCCGACTCCGCTTTCGCGGCCCGCGCGACCTCGACCACGTCGGCAACCGACTTGTCGGCGACCTCGTGCTCCCCCACGTTCTGGCCCGTGGTGCAGAACCGGCAGTTCACGGCCGGGCTGTAATTCCAGAACGTGCAGACCATGTTGACGTAGATGCCGAGGTAGGTCCCCTGCAGGACGCCGATGCGGTTCATCGGGATGCCGCGCGACGTCTCGCGGGTGTACCAGGCGGGCTCGGATGGGATCTCGACGGTGTAGGACGTCTGGCTGCGCTCGTCGCGCACCGCGTAGCCGCCCTCGGGCGAGCCTTCGAGCCGGTAGGGAGACTGGCGGGCGAAGCGCTCCTCGACCGGCACGTTCACCCAGATCCGGTCCTTCAGCCGGGAGCCGGTGGGGATCACTATCTCGAGGCCCGACCCCAGGCCCGCGCGGGTGCGCGAGATGCTGCGCGAGCCATCGAGCCGGACGTCGGCCGGCACCCGGATGCCCTTGCAGAACAGGTCGATCTCCAGCTCGCACGCGTTGAGCATCGTCACCCCTCTTCCCGCCCGGCCGTGGAACATGCGGGGCCGGCCGCCCCCCGGCTCACCGCCGCACCGCCCCGGAGACGAAGGGTTGCGGCACCGCGCCCTCGGTGAAGCTGCTGATGTCGGCGATGAACCCCTCGAGCGCGTACCCCCCACCGCCCGACCCAACGGCGCGCCCCTGCTCCCAGACCCAGCGCACCGCGCCGTCGCGTCGCCGGATCCGGTAGATGATCTCGAAAGAACGCCCCGCGTGCACCCCCTCGGTGACCGCGTTGATGACGGCGTCGCGGTCTTCCTCGAGCACCACCCGCCCGTAGGACATCCGGCGGTTGCCCACCAGCTCGTGCGGTTCGTAGCCGGTCAGCGCGCGGCACCCTTCGCTGACGAATGACATCGTCCACTCCGGGTCGTCCGAGCAGCGGTACACCATGCCGGGGAGGTTGCTCATCAGCGTGGAGAGCATGCGCTCGCTCTCGCGGCCGGCCCGCTCGGCCCGCTTCCAGGCGGTCACGTCGACGATGTGAATGAGCAGGCAGGGCTCGCCGCCGACCACCAGCGGCGCGATCGAGCAGAGGCCGTCGAGGACGGCGCCCGAGCGGCGCCGCAGCCGAACCTCGGCGTTCTGCAGATGCCCCGCCTCCTCGAACTGGGCGATCAGGCGCTCTCGTGCGCCGGGCTCGACCCACAGCCCCAGCTGGCTGGCGGTGCGGCCCACGACCTCGCTGCGCGAGTACCCGAGTTCGCGCAGGAAGGCGTCGTTGACGTCGACGTACCGGCCGTCGAAACGGGTGCTGAGCGTCATCAAGCCCGGCGCCAGACGGAACGCCTGCTCCATCAGCGCCTGGGTTTCACGCAGCGCCGACTCGGCGCGCCGCTGCTCGGTGACGTCCATGGCCGAGACCAGCACGCGCGACCACGACTCTTCCGCGCCCGGGGCCAGCGACCAGCGGAGGGCCACCACGATCTGGTCCCCGCCGAGGGTGTAGTTCACCGCCTCGCTCTGCCAGGACCGCTCGCCCCGGGCGAGGGCCAGGATCCCGTCCCTGAAGACCTCGTAGCCGTCCGGGCCGATGATCTGATCGAGGCCCCCGAGCATCTGCGCCCGCGTTTCGGCGCCGTACATGGCCAGCGTCGCACGATTCACGTCCACGACGCGGACCGTCCCGACACAGTCGGCCAGTTCCTCGGGGTGCGCGTCGAAGTGGGCCTCGAAGTCGGTCACCCCGAGCGCCCGCAGGCGATCGAGATGCCGTTTGATCCCGGAGAAGTCCTCCTCCCAGAGCGATGCCGAGCTGTCGTCGAACAGCGAGCGGTATCGTGCCTCGCTCTCGCGGACCCGCGCCGCCGCCGCGCGCGCCGCAGTGACGTCCTGCAGCACGCAGTGCAGCACGTGCGCGCCGCCGGCTCCGTGCCCCAGGCGGCCGCTCAGGCGCACGACGGCGGCCGGGCGCGTCGCGCGCACCACCTCGAGCTCGATGTCGCGCAGCTCGGCCGGCCCGCTCAGGCCAGTCAGCAGACGCCCGAACCGGGCGCGCCCCGAGGCAGGCAGCATCTCGTCGAAGCGGCGGCCCACGGCGTGCTCGCGCGGCAGCCCCATCAGCCGCACCCATTCCTCGTTGACCTCGAGGATCACCCCCTCGGGCGAGAGCGACTGGTAGGCGAGCGGAAGGTATTGGTAGAGGCGGCGAAAACGCTCCTCGCTCGCTCGAAGCGCCGCCTCGGCCGCGTAGCGGGCGGTCACGTCGCGGACGATGGCTTGCACCGATCCATCGGCCGACAACCGCAGGCTGACCTCGGCCGGGAAGCGGCCTCCGTCCTTCCGCACCGCCTCGATCTCGGGAACCGCGC
>DAOPQX010000158.1:0-4872 GCA_035348395.1 Vicinamibacterales bacterium
TGTAGGTGTTGCGGTGCACCAGGCCGAACCGGACGAACTCGGCGTTCTCGAGCCCGGGTATGAGCCGGAACACGCGCGCCTGCTCGCCCCACTTCAGCTGCGTCTGGAAGCCGACGAGGCTGTAGTGATCGGCCGCGAGGTTGTCCTGCCGCAGCTGCACCACGGCGTACGGGCGGCGGCCGGTGCGTGGATCCGCGAGGCCGGCCGGCTTCATGGGGCCGAACCGCAGCGTGTCGGGGCCGCGCGACGCCATCACCTCGATCGGCAAACACCCCTCGAAGAAGCGGCCCTCCTCGAAGTCGTGCAGCGGCGCACGCTCGGCCGCCATCAAGGCCTCGTAGAAGCGCAGGTACTCGGCCTCGTCGAAGGCGCAATTCAGGTAGTCGCCGTCACTCTCCGCCACCTCGTCGCCCGCCACCTCACGAAGCGCGCCTGCAGGGGATGCGGCCGGCTGGTTCGAGGCTGCCGGCTGCCGGCGCCCCCGTCCCCACCGCGACGCCCGGAACACGCGATCGAGGTCGATCGTGTCGGCCAGGACGATCGGGCTCACCGCGTCGTAGAAGTACAGCGACGCCTCGCCGACGAGCGGGACGATTCGTGCCGCGAGCGTCTCGGACGTCAGCGGGCCGGTGGCGACAATCGTGGGAGTGGTGGGTGAAGCGCCGTCGGGCAGCTCGGTCACCTCGCCGCGGACCACGTCAATCAGGGGATGCCGCGTCACTTCCTCGGTGATCCGCGCGGCGAACCGCTCGCGGTCCACCGCGAGCGCGGCCCCGGCGGGCACGCGCACCTCGTCTGCCACTCGCATGACGAGCGAGTCGAGGCGGCGCATCTCCTCCTTGAGAAGGCCCACGGCGTTGTCGAGCTTGTCGCTTCGAAGGGAGTTGCTGCACACCAGCTCGGCGAGATCCGCCGTACGGTGCACCTCGGTCGGCCGCGCAGGGCGCATCTCGTGGATCGTCACCCTCACGCCGCGCGATGCGGCCTGCCACGCGGCCTCGCAGCCGGCAAGGCCGCCGCCGACCACGGTCAGCCGCCCCTCGCTCACGCCGCCCCGGCGGCGCGCTTGCGTCCCGTGGTCCTGCGCGCGGCCGGCCTCCGCCGTGGCGCCCCCGCCCGCGCGTCGAGCAGGGCGGTCGCCTCGCTCAGTGTCAGTGCCATCGGGTCGGTACCTTTGGGCACCGACGCGTTGGTCGTGCCGTCCGAAACGTACGGGCCGTACCGACCGTCGAACAGCTTCACCGCACGGCCGTCGTCCCGCGCCCCCAGCTCGCGCAGCACCGTCTTGGCGGCCGCCTGCCGCCGCCGGGGCTGCTTAGGTTCGGCGAGCAACGCCACCGCCCGTTCGAGCGTGATGGTATAGACGTCGTCGGTGGGGGCCAGCGAGCGGAACTCGTCGCCGTGCTTCACGTACGGCCCGAAGCGGCCGATGCTGGCCTGGACCTGCGCGCCGGTTTCGGGATGCCGCCCCAGTTCGCGCGGCAGGCTGAGCCAGCGCAGCGCCTTCTCCAACGTGACGTCCGGCTCGCTCTCGCCGCGCGGCAGCGAGGCCCGCCGCGGCTTCTCGGCCTTCGCACCCTTGGCCGGCTTCTCCGGCGTCTCGCCAAGCTGCACGTAGGGGCCGAAGCGGCCGCTGGCCAGGTAGACCTTCTGCCCGGTGGCCGGGTCGGTGCCCAGCTCGCGCGGGCCGGCGGCCTTGACGCGCACCAGTTCGCGCGCCTTGTCCACGGTGAGATCGGCGGGCGGCAGGTCGTCGGGCAGCGAGGCGGTGTTGCCCGGCCCTCCCTCGCCCACTTGCAGGAACGGTCCGAACCGGCCGATCCGCACCTTGATCGGCTGCCCCGTGTCGGGGTCGTCGCCGACGTCGATCACCGGGTAGTCGATCTGCGTTTCGCCCTCGCGCACGAGCCCCTCGAGCCCCTTGCGCTTCTTCCCGTCGCCGCGGTAGAACTCCCGGACGAAATCGACCCACGCCCGCTCGCCGTTCGAGATCTCGTCGAGGTCCTTCTCCATCTCGGCGGTGAAGCCGACGTCGACGAAGTCGCCGAAGTGGTCGCGGAGCAGCCTGGTCACCGCGAAGGCGGTGAAGCTGGGCACGAGCGCGCGCCCCTGCCTGAAGACGTAGCCGCGCTTGAGGATCGTCTCGATGGTCGGCTCGTAGGTGGACGGCCGGCCGATCCCCTCCTCCTCGAGCTTCTTGATCAGCGAGGCTTCCGTGTAGCGCGGCGGCGGTGTGGTTTCGTGGCGCTTCGGGTCGATGTCGCGGACGTTCGCCACCGCTTGCCCGCCCGTCCATCCGGGCGCCGCCACCAGGTCGCCTTCCTTGAAGGCGGGCAGGATGGTCTCCTGCGCCTCGAGCTCGCTGTCCGGGTCGTCGCTTCCCTCCACGTACGCGCGGCGGAACCCGGCAAACTCGATCGCCTTGCCGCTGACCGTGAGCGCGCACGGCTCGCCGCCGGGCCCGCGCCCGGTGAACTCCACGGTCGTCTTCAGCACCCGGGCGTCGGGCATCTGCGACGCCATCGTCCGCTTCCAGATCAGGTCGTAGAGCCGCAGTTCGTCGGGCTCGAGGACGTTCGCAAGCTGCTGCGGCGTGAGGGTGAAGTCGGTGGGCCTGATCGCCTCGTGCGCCTCCTGCGCGTTGCGGACCTGCGTCTGGTACCGCCGCGGACCCTTGTAGTACTCGCCGCCGAACATCTCCCGGATCGCGCGCCCCGACTCCTGCAGCGCCTTCTCGCTGAGGGTGGTCGAGTCGGTGCGGTGGTAGGTGATGATCCCCTCGATCGTGCCGTCGGGCAGCTCGACGCCGTCCTTCAGCCTCTGCGCGATCCGCATGGTGCGGCTGGTCGAGAACCCGAGCTTGCGGCTGGCCTCCTGGGTCAGCGTCGAGGTGGTGAACGGGGGGGCCGGCCGCTCGGTGCCGGGCCGGACCTCCACGTTGGTCACCTGCCAGGGCAGGTTCGCCCGCAGCGCTTCCGAAATCCGCGCGGCGGACGCCTCGTCGAGGTGACGCACGCCGCGCGAGGCGAGGGCGCCGGTGGCCGGATCGAAGTCGCGCCCGGTGGCCACCCGCTCGTCCCCGACGCGCACGAGCACGGCGGTGAACTCGCGCCCCTCGGCGGCGAGCTTTGCCTCGATGTCCCAGTAGGTGCTGACGCGGAAGGCACGCCGCGCCTCCTCGCGCTCGACCAGCAACCGCACCGCCACACTCTGCACGCGCCCCGCGCTCAGCCCGGTGCGCACCTTCCTCCAGAGGACCGGCGACAGCGTGTAGCCGAAGAGGCGGTCGAGGATGCGCCGGCTCTCCTGCGCACGGACGAGGTTCTCGTCGATGTCGTGCGCCTCCTGGACCGCGCGTCGGACCGCCTCGCGCGTGATCTCGTGAAACGTGATCCGCCGCGCCGGGACGCGCGGCTTCAAGACCTCCTTGAGGTGCCAGCTGATCGACTCGCCCTCGCGGTCGGGGTCGGTCGCAAGCAGTACCTGCGACGCCTCCTTGAGGGCAGACCTGAGCGTCGCCACGTGCCGCTTCTTCGCCGAGGGAATCACGTAGAACGGCCTGAAGTCGTTCTTCACGTCCACGCCGAGGTTGCTGTCGGGCCCGAGCAGCTTCTTCGCCTCCGCGGGCACTTCCTCGGCGCTCTCGGGCAGGTCGCGGACGTGGCCGAAGCTCGCCTCGACCCGGTAGTCGGGGCCGAGGAACCGCGACAACGCCTTCACCTTCGCCGGAGACTCGACTATCACCAAAGACTTCGCCATGCCACCTCTTGCGACGTTGGCAACTACGTTAGCACGTTCACCGAGCACGCATGAACCGGCCGCCGCCGACGCGCCGGACCCACCCCCGCAGCTCGAGATCGAGCAAGCGCGGCAGGAGCGCCGGCGGTGCGAGGCCGGTTCCGAGCGCGAGGGCGTCGAGATCGTACGCCTCGCCAGCCGCCATCGCGGCCAGCACCGGGTCGGGCGGCGGCTCCCCGCCCGCACCCTTGCCCGACAGCGCCTGCAGGCTGCTCCGGCCCAGTTCGGCCAGCACGTCCGATGCCTCGTCGACGACGGCCGCACCGTCGCGCAGCAGCGCGTGCGAGCCCCTGAAGCGCCCGGAGAGGATGTTCCCCGGGACCGCCATCACCTCGCGCCCCTGGTCGGACGCGCAGTTCGCCGTGATCAGCGATCCGCTGCGCTCGGCCGCCTCGATCACCACGACGCCGAGACAGAGGCCGCTGATGATGCGGTTGCGCAGGGGGAAGTACTGCGGCAACGGCGGCGTGCCCGGCGGGTACTCGGACACGACGGCCCCGTGCAGCGCGATGGCCGTCGCCAGGCTCGCGTGCTCGGCCGGGTAGATGACGTCGACCCCCGACCCCAGCACGGCGACGGTCAGGCCGTCGGCGCCGAGGGCACCCCGGTGAGCTGCGGAATCGACGCCCCGCGCAAGGCCGCTGACGATGACCATCCCGGCGCCGGCAAGCTCACCGGCCAGCCGCGACGCGGCCTCGAGCCCGTACTCGGACGCGGCGCGCGAGCCAACGACCGCCACCGCCGGCCGGGCGAGGCAGCCGGCGTCGCCCCTGGTCCACAGCACCACGGGCGGGTCGGGAATGGCGGCAAGCAGCGGCGGGTAGCGGGCGTCGCCCCACGGCACCGGGTCGATGCCGGCCGCCCTGGCGCGCTCGAGCGCCGCCTGCGCCTGTTCGCGCAGGTCACGGGCCAGCGACTCGGATGCGCACGCCCCCGCGCACTCGAGCATGGCCGGAAGCGAGTCGGGAGGATCGTCCCCGGCTCGGGGCGCGCTGGTGGCGAGCAGCGGATGGAAGGGTGGACCCTGGCGGCGCCGTGCAGCCAGCGACCAGAGGGAAAGCGCGACGGTATCGG
>DAOPQX010000158.1:4972-8046 GCA_035348395.1 Vicinamibacterales bacterium
ACGCGTGGTTTGCGCGGCCCCGGGCCGACGGGCTATAGTTGAATCGGTCCCGACTCTCATGCGAACAGCCCTGGCGACCCTGTTCATCGTCGGCCTCGCGCTGACGCCGGCTCTTCGAGCCGACTCGAGGAGCGAGGCGCGCGCGCAGGTCGAGTTCGGCATTGCCGTGGCGCAGAAGGGCCTCTGGAAGGAAGCGCTCTTCCGCTGGGAGAAGGCGGTCCAGCTCGATCCCACCTACGCGGCGGCGTACAACAACCTGGCCATCGCCTACGAGCACGAGGGGCAGTTCGAGAAGGCGCGCCAGGCCTACGAAAAGGCGGCGGAGCTCGACCCCAAGAGCACGTTCATCCGTCAGAATTACGAGTTCTTCAAGGAAATCAATGACCGCACGGGCGCTCGCGCTGCTCGCTAGCCTCGCCGTCTCGGGTGCCGGCTGCACCAGCTACTACGAGATCGCGATCGAGACGCCGATCCAGCCGAAGCTCGACGTGACGCCCTTCCAGCGTGTCCTGGTGGCCGGCTTCATCGCCGGTGGCACCGACGAGGTGGACGCGAACACCGAGACCGTGCGCCTGCTTCGGAGCCAGCTGCGGACCAAGTCGAGCCTGCGCGTGATCGACGCCGAGGTCGTGCCGCTGACCGAGGTGGCCTCCGAACAGCCCAGCGCCGACGAGGGGACGCCGGCCAACGGCGTGGAGCCGGCGAAGGCCCCCAAGAGCATCGACGACGAGAAGGACCTCGAGGCCTACGACCACGTGTTCGCGAACGCGGCCTTCTGGAAGAAGCTTGGCGAGGAGTACCAGAACCCGCTGATCGTCACCGGGACGATCCTCTTCACGCCGCACCAGCGCGCCGGGTTCGTGCAGCGCGAGCGCGAGGTGGTGGACGCCTACGGACGGCGCTCGGTGTCGCCGACGCGCACCTACATGGAGCGGAAGGGGTTCATCCTGCGGCCGAAGTTCATCTTCATCGACGGCCGCACCGGCACGCCCCTCTACTCGGAGACCTTCCGCGAGGAGGTTCTCTACAACCCGCAGCAGGACACCCCTCCACTGTCGTCGTACTTCGAGCTGATGGACCGCCTCATCCCCGGCTTCCTGGGCACGCTCAGCAGCCAGAAGATCAAGGGGAGTCGAGTTCTCCTGAAGTAGATCGTGCAGTGTGCTATAGGTGCTGCCAGCACCCTTCGGCACCCGCACCTTCGGCACCCTTGGCACCTTCAGCACCAGCACCTTCAGCACCCCTGCACCCTTTGCACCCCCAGCACGACCAGGTGCTGGATTGTCGTGCGGATCGTCTCCCGCGGTTCCAATCCTCTGGATCGTCCCCTCCCTCCCATGCTAATTTAGATGTTTCCCGGTGCCCCGGGTGCCGCGGCAGGGGTTTGCCCGGCCGGGCGGGGCGCCGCGAGGGCGGCGACCCGGCCGCGAAACCGACAGGAGATACAGGCGTGTACGCGATTGTTCAATGCGGCGGGCACCAGGTGAAGATGGTGCCGGGCGAGTCGGTGGTGGTCGATCGCCTCGACGGTGAGGCCGGTTCCGAGGTCAGCTTCGACCAGGTGCTGGTGGTCGAGCGCGACGGCGGCGAGCTGGTGGCCGGGGCGCCGTTCGTGGCCGGCGCCCGCGTCGTGGCGGTGGTGGACGGGGAGGCGCGGGGCCCGAAGATCCGGGTCTTCAAGAAGAAGCGCAGGAAGGGCATGCGCCGGACCAAGGGACACCGCAGCACCTACACCCGCGTCACCGTGAAGGAAATAGTGTAATGGCACACAAGAAGGGACAGGGCAGCTCGCGCAACGGGCGCGACAGCAACGCGCAGCGCCTGGGCGTCAAGCGGTTCGACGGCAACGTCGTGACCGGCGGATCGATCCTCGTCCGGCAGCGCGGCCGCCGCTTCCAGCCGGGTCTGAACGTGGGCCTCGGGAAGGACGACACGCTGTTTGCGAAGATCACCGGCCGCGTGCAGTTCTCGGATCACGGCGCGCACGGCCGCAAGATCAGCGTCCTGCCGATCGAGTAGACGGCCGGAAGGTGACACGATCCGTGTCCGCGAAGCTCGCGCGGACGCGGAGGGTGTCACCTTGTTCCCTCCCGCCCCTGCACCATGTTCGTCGACGAGGTTGACATCCGGGTTTCCGCCGGCGCCGGGGGGCGCGGCGCGGTCAGCTTCCGCCGCGAGAAGTTCGTCCCACGAGGCGGCCCGAACGGCGGAGACGGCGGAAACGGCGGCTCGGTGTACCTCGCGGCCAGCCCTCACCTCAACACGCTCGTCAGCTTCCGCTTCCACCCCGAGTTCCATGGGCGCCGCGGCGCGCACGGCGAGGGCTCGAACAGGACCGGTCGTGACGGCGGCGACCTGGTGATCGAGGTCCCGATCGGAACGGTCGTGTTCCGATCGCCGATCGAGGGCGGCGAGCCCGAGATGGTGGCCGATCTCGACCACGAGGGGGCGCGGGTGCTCGTGGCGCGGGGCGGCCGCGGCGGACGCGGCAACGCCCGGTTCGCCACCTCGACCAACCGGGCGCCCAGGCGCGCCGAGCCGGGCGAGCCCGGCGAAGCCTGGCAGCTGCGCCTGCAGCTGAAGCTGCTTGCCGATGTCGGGCTGGTCGGGTTCCCCAACGCGGGCAAGTCCACGCTCATCTCGCGCATCTCGGCCGCGCGCCCGAAGATCGCCGACTACCCCTTCACGACCCTGACGCCGAACCTCGGCGTCGTACGGCTGTCGGACGACCGCAGCTTCGTGGTGGCCGACGTCCCGGGGCTGATCGAAGGGGCCCACCGCGGCGCCGGCCTCGGCTATCAGTTCCTCCGTCACGTCGAGCGGACGAAGGTGCTCGTGCACGTGGTGGACGTCTCGTCCGCGTCCGGCCGCGAGCCGGCGCGCGACCTGGCCGTCATCCGGCGCGAGCTCGACCTGTTCCACGCGCCGCTCCTCGATCGGCCCCAGGTCGTCGCGGCGACCAAGGTCGACGTGCTCGACGAGCCCGAGCGGCTCGAGTCGCTCCGGGCGGCGGCCGCGTCGCTCGACCTGCCGGTGTTTCCCGTGTCGGGCGTGACGGGCCAGGGCGTCGGTGA
>DAOPQX010000159.1:0-8041 GCA_035348395.1 Vicinamibacterales bacterium
ACGGCCGGCGGGGCCGGCGGAGCGGCGTCGGCCGCGGGCTGCTCGTCTTCGGCCTTGATCTTCTCGATGTCGGCGCGCTTGCCGGCAATCACGGCCTGCTCGGCCTCGATCTGCTGCTCGAGCGTCGCGACCCGGTCGGCCAGCGGCTGCAGGTCGGCGGCGTTCAGCCCACCCGAGCGGAGCATCGCGATCGCCTTCGCGCCCGCGTCGGCCTTGACCTGGGCGATCTCGGCGGTGAAGCCGGCGATCTTCCGCTCGACCTCCCCGATCTCGCCCTTGATCTTCTGAATCCGCATGAACTGGTCGGCCTCGCGCTTGGTCTTGTCCACCGCGTCGCCGACGGCCTTGGTCACCTTGTCGAAGAAACCCATGAACGGTCCTCCTGTCCAGCAGGGCTGAAGCCCTGCTCTAACGCTGCTCACAGGCGAGACGCCTGTGCCACTGTGCCACTCACAGGCGAGACGCCTGTGCTACTGGCTGCTCACAGGCGAGACGCCTGTGCCACTGTGCTACTGCAGGGTGAGCTGGCCGTTCTTCATCGCGATCGTCAGCGTCACCGACTGGCCGAGCGCGACGCTCACCTTGGGGGCCACCAGCTCGCGGGCGCCCGCCTTCACCGCCACCTTGTAGGTGCCGGGCGGCAGGGGGTCGCTGCCGCTCCCCGCCTCGCTCGCGAGCACCACCTTCCCGGCCATGTCGTACACGGTGTAGGGGAACTTCTCGATCGCCGCGACCGTCACCGCGTCGGCAAGCGCGGCCCCGGTGTTGGCCGCGTAGTACAACCCCCCGGTCGCCTGTGCGAAGGCGGCCAGCTCCTGCTGTGTCTTCGGGTTCTTCAGCGCGAAGCCGACGATGTTGAGGCGGATGTCGAGGCCCGAGGCCTTCAGCTCCTCCGCGGCCTTCACGGGATCGCCCTTGCAGCTCTCCTCGCCGTCGGTGATGAGGATCACCGTGCCGCCGCCCAGCTGCTTCAGGTCGCCGGGCGCCTGCAGCGACGAGTAGACCAGCGGCGTCTCGCCCTTGGGCTTGAACGCGCTGGCGCTCTTCATGATCGCGGCGCGATTGAGCTTTCGCACCGGGACGAGCAGCTGGGTGTCGGTGCAGGTCTTCGGCGAGGTGGAGGCCTCGCGGTGGCCGTACATCCTCAGGCCGACGTTGAAGTCGTCGGGCAGCGTGTTGAGCACCTGGTCGAGCGTCTCGAGGGCGACGTCCCAGCGCGTCTTCTTTCCCGCCATCACCGCCTTCATCGAGCCCGACGCGTCGAGGATGATCTCGAGGTTCCTGCGCGTCTTGGTGGGCGGCGCGAGCTGGCTGACCACCGCCAGCTCGCCCGACTTCAGAGGTCCAACCTGGAGGCACAGCGAGTTGGTCTTGCCGTCGGCCGCCGCTCCTTTGACCTCCAGCGCGAACGGTTTCACCTCGCCCCCGGCAGGCATCGTCAAGGAGAGCTTCGATTCCTGGAGGCTCGACACCTCGAGGCTTGCCGGCTCGAAGGCCGTCTTCAGGCCGGGGATTGCGGGCGTGGCCGACGCCGTGAGCGACACCACCCCCTTGTAGCCGAGGTTCGAGACCAGCGAGAGCGGGTACTCGTAGGTCTTCCCGGGCTGCACGCCCCGCCAGCCGAGGCGCGGCTCGGTGGTGACGATGAAGTTGCCGACCCTGATCGAGCACGGCAGGTTGTCGGTGTTGAACCCCTGCGACAGCTGGCGGGCGTGGATGACGTCCATCCACCGCGTGCCGACCATGTCCACGTCGAGGCCGTCCCAGATGATGAGGCCGCGGCCGTGGTGCGCGTACGCCTGGACGACGCCGAAGATGCCGTCGGCGTTCTTCACCACCATGTGGCCGCACCAGCCCGGATCCCACTCCATGATCGCGTTCGAGTCGCCCAGCTCGTTGCCCGGCGGCGGCCAGCTCACCCACTCGGCGGTGTCCACGAAGCCGGGACGCGTCCTGTAGGTGTGCGCCATCCAGTTGTTCTCGACGATGCGCAGCACGGAGCCCGGCTTGCCGAAGGCTCCCGGGTTGTCCGACTTGAAGCGGTAGGGCAGCCAGCTGTAGTCAGGCGTGCTCCCGCACTTGTCCGAGTCGTGGATGATCAGCTTGTGGCCCGCGGCGACCCACGCCGTCAGCGCCTTGCGGAATCGCGGGCTGAGCGGCTTGAGGTTGCACGCCTGCTGCATCACCACCGTGTCCACGCCGGCGAGCATCCACGGCTGCACGTGGTTGAGTGCGACGAGCCTCGTCTTGATTCGCCCGAAGATATCCAGTTCCTTCCACTTGGACGGGTACGTCTTCGGGAAGCGGCCGCTTTCGATCCCCAGCGGCACGAACGAGCTGGGCCCGCCCAGGTAGTTGGTCATCAGCAGCAGAACGTTGCGGCTCTCGCCGTCGCCCGGGTCGATGTCGGGATCGGCATCGGGCGAGCAGCCCGCCACGGGCGCGCGCTGGGCGGCGGCCGCCTTGGCTCCTTCGGCCATGAAGACGGGCTCGGCGATCTCGGGGTGGCGTGTGAGAAGCGGCACGTAGCCCGGCGCCTGGCCCTCGAACACCTGGATCCGCGCGATGCGGAAGGCGTACGGGTTTCCCGCGACCTTCGGGTCGCGGTGGTTGTTCAGGAAGCGGACCTGGACGAAGCGCGCCTCGACCGGCTCGAAGGTGAGGGTTACTTCCGCGTGCTTGAAGGCGTTCGGCTCACGGGCGACCGTCGCAGCACTCACCTTCGTGAAGCCCTCGGGCGCGGCCGCGTTCGTCGTCCAGATCTCGACGTCGCGCATCCCGAGGTCATGGGGCAGGCTCTCGAGCCTGACGGCCCTGACGAGCACCGTCTCGCGCTCGAAGAACGAGACGAGGGCCTCGACCGGCCCTTTGCCCTCAACAGCGTGGCTCCAGTCGCCGGCGAGGATGCCCTGCGCGTGGTTGAGGTCTTTCGCGCCGCTCAATGACTCGAGCCGGCCGCCCCAGGCGAGGGCGGCGACGTCGCCATCGAAGGCGGGGACGGCGGACTGCTGCGCCGCCGCGGCGCCGCGGGGGGGAGGGGCGCCCGGCTTTGGCGCCGCCTGTTGCGCGACCGATACGGAACCCGCCAGACCGAGAAGGACCAGGCTAACGACCAGCACTCTCCTCATGGGCCGACGCTCCCCGGGGGCGGGTATCACGCGCCAAGGATTGTAGCTGAGCCAGCTCCCTGATCTACACTGTCCCGCCATGTCCACCTCCTTTTCCGTTTCCCCCGCGGGCGAGCGCTTCCCGCTCCCCACTCCCGAGGACGATGCGCGCGAGCTGGCGCGGATCGAGAAGCTGGTTGCCGCGGCCCGCGCCGAGGGCCAGGAGATCGTCGTCGTCATGGGCGTCGGCTTCGTGGGCGCCGTGATGGCCGCGATCGTGGCCGACTCCACCGGTCCCGACGGCACGCCGGGCAAGTTCGTCATCGGGTGCCAGCGCCCGAGCACGCGCAGCTACTGGAAGATCCCGCTGCTGTCGCGGGGCGAGTCGCCGGTGAAGGCCGAGGATCCCGAGGTCGAGCCGATGATCCGGCGCACGGTGCTCGAGAAGAAGACGCTGGTGGCCACGCACAACAGCGACTGCCTGCGGCTGGCCGACTGCGTGGTGGTGGACGTCCAGTGCGACTTCTCGAAGCGCGACCTCGGGAACATGCGGAGCGGCGCCGCCGAGATGAGCGCGCTCGAGGCGACGATGAGGACGATCGGGGAGCGGATCCCGGCGTCGTGCCTCGTGCTGATCGAGACCACCGTGGCGCCGGGAACCACCGAGTTCGTGGCGTGGCCGATCATGAAGCGGGCGTTCGCCGCCCGCGGCATCGCCGCCGACCCGCTGCTGGCGCACAGCTTCGAGCGGGTGATGCCTGGGCGCGAGTACGTCCGCAGCATCCGCGACTTCTGGCGGGTCTGCTCGGGCTGCACGGCCGAGGCAAAGGCGCGCGCGGCGAAGTTCCTCGGCGAGATCCTCAACACCCGCGACTTCCCGCTCACGGTGATGGACCGGCCGATCGAGTCGGAGACGACCAAGATCGTCGAGAACTCGTACCGGGCGACGATCCTGGCGTTCCTCAACGAGTGGAGCCTGTTCGCCGAGCGCAACGGGGTCGACCTGGTGAAGGTGATCCAGGCGATCAAGGTGCGGCCGACCCACGACAACATCATCTTCCCGGGGCCCGGCATCGGCGGCTACTGCCTGCCGAAGGACGGCGGCCTCGGCTACTGGGCCTACAAGCACATCCTCGGCTTCGAGGACCAGGACGCCCTCTTCAAGATCACGCCGGCGGCGATCGACACCAACGACACCCGCGCGCTGCACGTCGCCGAGCTGACGCGCGACGCGCTGCGGAACATGGGGCGCTACATCGCCGGGGCCGACGTGCTGCTGGCGGGCGCCAGCTACCGCGAGGACGTCGGCGACACGCGCTACAGCGGGTCGGAGCTGGTCGTGCGGAAGCTGACCGAGATGGGCGCCGAGATGCGGGTGCACGACCCGTACGTGGACCATTGGTACGAGCTGGAGAGCCAGGACACCTACCCGGCGCCGGGCCACTCGTGGGCGCGCTTCTTCCGCAACCAGCAGGGGCTCACCTCGCTGCGCGTGCAGCACGACCTGCCGAAGGCGCTCGCCGGGGCCGAGGCGCTGATCCTCGCGGTGCGCCACGCGCCGTACCTGGTGCTCGAGCCCGACGAGGTGGTGCGCTGGGCCGGCGGGCCGCTGGCGGTGATCGACTGCTTCGGCATCCTGACCGACGACCGCATCCGCCGCTACTTCGAGCTGGGGTGCGAGGTGAAGGCGCTCGGCCGCGGCCACATCCAGCGGATCAAGGAGGAGGTGAGGGGGCAGAGGAGAGTGATCGTGTAGCGTGTCGTGCTGGGGGTGCTGGAGGTGCCGGAGGTGCCGGAGGTGCTGGTGCTGGAGGTGCCGGAGGTGCTGGTGCCCCCCGAATCCTACCGCGGCAGCCCCTTCGTCACGCGCTGCGCGTTCGTGTGATACACCTTCCGCAGCACCTCGTCGGGGAGGTCCATCCCGTACAGCTTCCAGAACGCGTGGTAGTCGCGGTAGTAGTCGAAGTACTCGTCCGCGGTCTCGAGCACGCGCCAGTAATACGGGAACTCGGACGGCGCGTACGAGTCCTTCCCGAACAGCACGCGGTCCTGGTACTTGATGAAGAACTCGCGGGCGGCGCGCGGCTGGCGGCCGAAGTCGTACAGCACGGCCGAGAGATCCATCACCACGTTCGGGGCGGCGTCGAGCAGCTTCGCGGCCCGCGCGAGGTCGTTGCCGTACCAGCCGAAGTGCGCGTTGATGAACCGCGTCTTCGGGTTCGCGGCGAACATCGCGTCGCGCTCCTTCATCAGCTCCTCGAAGCTGGGCTCGCCGGGCATGTTGTGGCGCCGATCGGGGAAGAGCGCCAGTTCGAGCCACCGCTCGTTGTGGTAGTCGAGCGGCGAGAAGAACTCCTGCGGCTCGCCGGTGTGGATCAGGACGGGGATGTCGAGGCGCGCGGCCGCCTCCCAGACCGGCTTCAGCGCCGGATCGTCCACCTTCAGGCGTGTGCCGTCGGCCTTGCGCACGCGCAGCCCGAGGTTCTTGTACACCTTCAGGCCGATCGCCCCGTTGCGCACCGCCTGCTCGAGATCGGCCACCTGCTTCTCGGCCCAGCCCGGGCTGCCGGCGCCCTGGAAGTTCACGTTGGCGAAGACGCGGAAGCGGTCGGGGTGCTTGCTCGATCGGATGTAGTCGACCTTCTGCTTCACGGCGGCGGCGCCGCCGCCGCTCAGGTTCACCAGCACGCGCACGTTCAGCGCGTCCATCTCGGCAATCAGCCGGTCGATCGTTTCCGGCGTCGGGCCGGTGTGGCTGTGGATGTCGACGACGGGGAACTTCGCGCGCGGGACCTTGTGCTCGGCGATCACCAGCGTGGAGCGGGGGCGGTAGTCGAGGATGCTGGGGGGCGGCAGCCCGGGCGCCGCGCACCGCCCGGGGCGGATCTCGGTCGTCCCCGGCGGGCACTCTCCCTGCTCGTCGGGCGGTACGGTGCCGGGCCGCTGCGCAAGCGCGCCGCCTGCGACCAGCAGCGCTGCGATTGCCGCCCCGGCGGCCGACCACTTCAGCCTGCGCGACACCCGGCCCGGCAGCGACAGCTTCCCCGGCAGCGACACCTTCCCCCGCTCGCCCATGCCCTCTCCTCTGTTGACAGCCCTGCTCCCATGATAGCCGCTCGGGGCCAGCCGGGCCCCGCGGAGTTCCCGCGCCGCCGCCGCCGACCACCCAAGCGAGCCGCCCATCGTCGCGGATGCATGTGGTAGCCCCGACAGCGAGACCGGTCGGCCCGGCGGGCGGACGCGGTAAGATCGAGCCGGGGCAATCCAAGCGAGGCGGAGGAAGAGATGGCGATGGCTTTCGAGGTGCGCGAGCCCGGGCTCCGCCGCGGCCGGCCGTGCGAGCCGTGCGTGATGGTGATCTTCGGCGCCGCCGGCGACCTCGCCCGCGGCGACCTCGTTCCCTCGCTCTACGAGCTGCACCGCAAGGGCCTGCTCCCCGAGCGCTTCGCCGCCATCGGCTTCTCGCGCAGCCGCTGGGACTCGGCGCGCTACCGCGACGAGATGTGCCGCGCGGTCCGCGAGAGCTGCGGCAGCTCCCGCGAGTGGGATGGCTTCGCCTCGCGCCTGAGCTTCGTCAGCGGCGACGCCTCCGCGCCCGGCGACTACGCGGCGCTCGCCCGCGCCATCGAGACGGTGCGGTCCGAGCTGGGCATCCCCGGCAACGTCTTCTTCCACCTCGCGGTGCCGCCAAACCTCTTCCCCGCCATCGTGGAGAACCTCGGCGCCTCGGGCCTGGCCCGCGCCGATGACGGCTGGCGGCGCCTGGTCGTCGAGAAGCCGTTCGGGCGCGACCGCGAGAGCGCCCGCGACCTCGACCGCCGGCTGCGCGAGGTGTTCGGCGAGGACCAGATCTACCGGATCGATCACTTCCTGGGGAAGGAGACGGTGCAGAACATGCTCGTCTTCCGCTTCGCCAACCCCAGCTTCGAGCCGGTCTGGAACCGAAACTTCATCGACCACGTCCAGATCACCGTCGCCGAGGACATCGGCATCGGCACCCGCGCCAACTTCTACGAGCAGACGGGCATCGTTCGCGACATGGTGCAGAACCACGTGCTGCACCTGCTCTGCCTCGCCGCCCTCGAGCCGCCGGTCCGCTTCGACGCCGACTCGCTGCGCAACGAGACCGCCAAGGTGCTCGACGCGATCGTCCCGCCCCCGCTCGAGGACGGCGCGACGCCGGTGAGGGGCCAGTACGGCGAGGGGGTGGTGGACGGCGGGAAGGTGGCGGGCTACCGCGCGGAGGACGGCGTGCCGCCCGGCTCGACCACCCCCACCTACGCCGCCATGCGTCTCACCATCGACAACTGGCGCTGGGCCGACGTCCCGTTCTACCTGCGCACCGGCAAGCGCATGCCGCGCAAGCTGACCGAGGTCGCCATCCAGTTCAAGCCGACGCCGCACGCGATGTTCGGGCAGCCGCAGGGGCGGCCGCGCTACCGCAGCGTGCTCGCGTTCGAGCTGCAGCCGGACGAGGGGATCGTGCAGGACGTCGCCGCGAAGCAGCCGGGGCCCGACCTCGAGGTGCAGCCCGTGCGCATGGTCTTCCGCTACGCCGAGGCGTTCGGCGTCGAGGAGCCGCCCCGCGCCTACGCGTGGCTCCTCCTCGACGTGATGCAGGGCGACCAGACGCTCTTCGCCCGCGCCGACTGGATCGACAAGGCCTGGCAGATCGTCGACCCGATCGTCCAGCGCTGGGAGTCGGAGCCCCCTGCCCGCTTTCCGAACTACGCGGCCGGCACCGCCGGCCCCGCCGAGGCCACCGAGCTTTTGGCGCGCGAAGGGCGAAGGTGGAGGGAGCTGTAGCGCGCCGCTACGGTTTCCCGCCCAGCGAGTGGTTGTTTGCGACGATGGCGAGGTAGGCGCCGTTGAGGACGGCCATCAGCACCACCGCCGCCGCCCGGTTCCTCTTCCGCAACCGCTCCGCCAGGTAG
>DAOPQX010000160.1:0-8001 GCA_035348395.1 Vicinamibacterales bacterium
AGGCGCACCGCCGCCTGGCCGCCGCCTGCCCGACCTTCCTCGGTAACGTCGAGGCGCGCGACGTCTACGCCGGCGAGGCCGACGTCATCGTCTGCGACGGCTTCACGGGCAACATCGTGCTCAAGATCAGCGAGGGGCTCGTGGAGATCGTCGGCGAGGTGTTCCGCGAGCGCCTGCTCGCTGAGGGGCGCGCGACCTCCACCGCCGACGGCGACGCCCTTCCACGCCGCCTCGACTGGTCCGAGTACGGGGGCGTCCCGCTGCTCGGCGTGGCGGGGCTCGCGCTCGTGGGCCACGGCCGCTCGTCGGCCCGCGCCGTCCGCAACGGGATTGCCATGGCCTACCGGCACGCCGCGGCCGGCATCCTCTCGCGCATCCAACTTGCCATCGCCCCCACTGGAGCGACATCGTCGTGATTGCCTTCATCTTCCCCGGGCAGGGTTCCCAGGCGGTCGGCATGGGCCGGGCGCTGGCCGAGTCGTTCGACGTGTGCCGCGAGACCTTCGCCGAGGCGGACGCGGCGCTGGGCGAGAGCCTCAGCACCCTCTGCTTCGAAGGGCCCGAGGCGGCCCTGCGCCTGACCGAGAACACGCAGCCCGCGATCCTCACCGTGAGCGTGGCGGCGTACCGGCTGCTCGAGTCGAAGGGGTACCGGCCCGACCTGGTGGCGGGTCACAGCCTGGGGGAGTACTCGGCGCACGTGGCGGCTGGCACGCTGGCGTTCGCCGACGCGGTCCGGATCGTGCGGCGCCGCGGGCGCTACATGCAGGAGGCGGTGCCGGTGGGGGACGGCGCGATGGCCGCGGTGATCGGCCTCGACGCCGGCGCGGTCGAGCGGGCGTGCCTCGAGGCGGCGCAGGGAGAGGTCGTGAGCCCGGCGAACCTGAACATGCCGGGGCAGGTGGTGATTGCCGGCGGCCGCGACGCGGTGGCGCGTGCGTCGGAGATCGCCAAGGGGATGGGCGCCAAGCGGGTCGTGCCGCTCGCGGTGAGCGCCCCCTTCCACTGCGCGCTGATGAAGCCGGCGGAGCTGCGCCTCGAGCCCGAGCTGCGCGCGCTTCCCGCGCGCGACCCGCGGGTGCCGGTGGTCGCCAACGTGGACGCCGAGCCGAAGCGCGACGCCGCCTCGGCGATCGACGCGCTGGTGCGCCAGGTTTCCTCCCCGGTCCGCTGGGAGGACGTGGTGCGCCGGCTTGCATCGGAGGGCGTCCGCAAGTATGTTGAAGTGGGCCCGGGCACCGTGCTGACCGGGCTGGGACGCAAGATCCACCGCGACGCGGCGTACGCGAGCGTCGAGGGCCCCGAGGGCCTCGAGCAGGTTGCGGCGTTGTTCACGTAGGCCACCCGTTCTTCGCCCTGCCCCGCCATCGCGCCGAGAGCTGAAGATGCGCGCGCCCGGCCAGCCGCTTCCGCCGCGCGTGATCGAAACGGCCGGGAAGCGTGTATGATGTGTCGCCGCGCCGGGAGGGGACTGCTGCGATGTTCGAACTGACGGGGAAGGTCGCAATCGTGACGGGCGGGTCGCGGGGCATCGGCCTCGCGATCGGGGAGACGCTCGCGCGCCAGGGGGCGCACGTCGTGCTGGCGGACGTTCTCGGCGAAGAGGCCGCGCGCGCCGCGGCGGCAATCGGCGAGCGCGGGGGGCTGGCGAGCGCGGTGGCGCTCGACGTGACGCGGCCCGAGATGGTCCAGGCGGCGGTCGACCAGGTGCTCGAGCGGCAGGGCCGGATCGACGTCCTCGTCAACAACGCGGGAATCGCCCGCGACCAGCTCCTCATGCGGATGAAGCGCGAGGAGTGGGACGCGGTCGTAGCCGTCAACCTGACCGGCGCGTTCACCTGCGCGCAGGCGGTGCTTCGGCCGATGATGCGCCAGCGGTCGGGGCGGATCATCAGCATCAGCTCGGTCGTCGGCCAGATGGGCAACGCCGGGCAGTCGAACTACGCGGCGTCGAAGGCGGGGCTGATCGGGTTCACCAAGGCGCTCGCGCGCGAGGTGGCGGCCCGCAGCGTCACCGTGAACGCGGTGGCCCCCGGCCTCATCGACACCGACATGACGCGCGCGCTCAGCGAGGGCGTGCGCAGCGAGTGGGCCGCCAAGGTGCCGCTGGGCCGGCTCGGGAGCCCCGACGACGTGGCGTGGACGGTCGCCTTCCTGGCGTCCGACGAAGCGTCCTATGTCACCGGGCAGGTGATCGCCGTCAACGGCGGGATGTACACGTAGGAGGACGAATGGCCGCGGTAGCAGACAAGGTCAAGACGATCATCGTGGATCAGCTCGGTGTGGACGAGGAGGAGGTCACCCCCGACGCCTCGTTCGTCGACGACCTCGGCGCCGACTCGCTCGACACCGTGGAGCTGGTGATGGCGTTCGAGGAGGAGTTCGGCATCGAGATCCCCGACGAGGACGCCGAGAAGATCACCCGCGTGAAGGAAGCCGTCGAGTACATCGAAGGGCACGCCAAGAACAAGAAGTAGCGGCCCGGCAGCCGGGCGCCACGCGCGGAGCGCCGGCAGCGCCGCGCCCGTGGTGTGCGCCCGGGGGCGCAACGGGAGGGAGCTTGAGCAGGCGAGTCGTCGTCACCGGCATCGGCCTCGTGTCGCCCCTGGGGATCGGCACCGAGGCCAACTGGCAGGGCCTCCAGGCGGGTCGTAGCGGCGTCGCGCGCATCACGCGCTTCGACACCTCGAACTTCGCGGCGCAGATTGCCGGGGAAGTGAAGGGGTTCGATCCGCTGCAGTTCTTCGAAAAGAAGGAAGTCAAGAAGGTCGACGTCTTCATCCAGTACGCCGTGGCGGCCGCGCAGTTCGCCGTCGACGACTCGGGGCTGAAGATCGGCGGCATCGGCGACCGCGTCGGGGTGGCGATCGCCTCCGGCATCGGCGGGTTCGCCACGATCGAGCGCGAGCACCAGGCGCTGCTCGAGGGCGGGCCCCGCAGGATCTCCCCCTTCTTCATCCCCGCCGCCATCATCAACCTGGCCGCGGGGCACGTGTCCATCCGCTTCGGGGCCAAGGGCCCCAACATGGCGAGCTGCACGGCCTGCTCGGCCTCGGCGCACGCGGTCGGCGACGCCTACGAGATCATCCGCCGCGGCGACGCCGACGCGATGATCGCGGGCGGCTCGGAGGCGGCGATCACCCCGATGGGGGTCGGCGGCTTCGCGGCCATGCGCGCCCTCTCGACCCGCAACGACGCCCCCGAGCGCGCCAGCCGGCCGTTCGACAAGGACCGCGACGGCTTCGTGATCGGCGAGGGGTCGGGCGTGATGGTGCTCGAGGAGCGCGAGGCGGCGCTCGCACGCGGCGCCCGCATCTACGCCGAGGTGGTCGGCTACGGCGCCTCGGCCGACGCGTTCCACATCACGGCCCCGTCGGAGGACGGCGACGGCGCCGTCCGGTCGATGCGGGCCGCCTTGAGGAGCGCCGGCGTGGACGGATCGGTCGTCGCCTACATCAACGCGCACGGCACCTCGACGCCGCTCAACGACCGCCTCGAGACGATCGCCATCAAGCGGTGCTTCGGCGAGCACGCCCACAAGCTGGCCGTCTCGTCCACCAAGTCGATGACCGGGCACCTGCTCGGCGCGGCAGGCGGCCTCGAGGGGGGCATCACGGCGCTGGCGGTCTACCGGCAGGAAATGCCGCCGACCATCAACCTGGAGAACCCCGACCCCGACTGCGACCTGGACTACGTGCCGGGGACCGCCCGCAAGGCGGAGATCCCCTACGCGCTGTCCAACTCGTTCGGCTTCGGCGGCACCAACGCCTCCCTCCTCTTCAAGCGCGCCGACCTGTAGCGGCAAGGAACCGTCCGGGACGAATCCGCGGAAATTCGTCCCGGACCCCTGATCCGCTATGCTAGTCGGGATACCTCTATGAAGATCGCTGTCTGCCTCAAGCAGGTCCCTGCCCGCGACGCCCAGCCGCGGGTCAACGAGTCGAAGACCTGGCTCCGCGAGCAGGACGCCACCTTCGAGCTGAACGAGCCCGACGCCTACGCCCTCGAGGAGGGCTTCCGGCTGCGCGAGCGGCACGGCGGCGAGGTGGTGGTCTGCTCGGCCGGCCCCGCCCGCGTGGCGCAGGCGCTGCGCGAGGCGCTCGCCCGCGGCGCCGACCGTGCGATCCACGTCGAGGACGATCGCCTGGCCTCGGCCGACGCCTTCGCGGTGGCTGAGGCGCTCGCCGGCGCCATCGAGGGCGAGCGGTTCGACCTGGTGCTGACCGGCCTCCAGTCCGACGACCAGGGCTTCGCCCAGACCGGCGTCGTGCTGGCCGAGCGCCTCGGCATCCCGCACGCGACCATCATCATGGAGGTCGCCGTGCAGGGGGACCGCCTCCGCGTCAAGCGCGAGCTCGAGGGCGGGTGGTTCCAGTGGGTCGAGATGCCGCTCCCGGCGCTGCTCACCATCCAGAGCGGCATCAACCAGCTGCGCTACGCGACCCTGAAGGGAATCATCGCCGCGAAGAAGAAGGAGATCCGGAAGGTTGCCCCTGCCGGGGTGGCCTCGCGGCTGCGGATCGTCCGTCTTCGCGCGCCCGAGAAGACCAAGCAGACCCAGATCATTCCCGGCCCGGCCGCCGACGCCGCCAAGGAACTGGTGCGGCGCCTGCGCGACGAGGCCCGCGCGATCGAGTAGGTGCAGCATGATCCTCGCCGTTGCCGAACAGCGTGAGGGAACGCTCAACCGGGCCTCGTGGGAGGCCATCGCCGCCGCGCAGCGTCTGGCGGCCCAGACGGGCCTCGGGCCCGTGCGGATCGCGATCGCGGGCGGCGAGGTGGCCGCCTCGGCCGCGAGCCTGGCCGAGGCCGAGTGCGCGGAGGTGGTGGCCCTCGAGGCGGCCGCCCTTGGCGCCTACACCGCCGACGGGTTCACGGCGGCGCTCGCCCGGCTGCTCGAGGCCGAGGCTCCCGCCTTCGCCCTGTTCGCGCACACCTACCAGGCGCGCGACTTCGTCCCGAAGCTGGCCGCCCGCCTCGGCTGGCCGCTCGTCACCGACGTGACCGGCTACGGCGAACCGTTCGAGGGGCGTCGGACCTTCACCCGCCTCGTGTTCCAGGGCAAGCTGGCCGCCGACGTCGTGGCCGAGGGCGACGGCCCCTGCCTGGTGACGGTGCAGGCCGGGGCGTTCCCGGCCGACGGCGTCGCGCGAGGGGCGTCGCCCGCCCCGGTGCGCCGGGTCGAGGCGACCGCAGATTCGTCGGCGATCCGGCAGAAGCCCGAGCCCCCGTTCCAGGAGGCGAAGCAGGCGGTCGACCTCTCGCAGGCTTCACGCATCGTTGCCGTCGGGCGCGGCATCAAGGAGCAGTCGAAGCTGGCGCTGGTCGAGGAGCTGGCCCGCGCGCTCGGGGCCGAGATCGCGGCCTCGCGGCCCATTTGCGACGCGGGGTGGCTCCCGCTCGAGCGGCAGGTCGGCAGCTCGGGCCAGACGGTGTCGCCGAAGCTGTACCTCGCCCTCGGGATCTCGGGCGCCATCCAGCACGCCGTCGGGATGAAGGGATCGCGGACGATCGTCGCGATCAACAAGGACGCCGAGGCGCCGATCTTCGAGCTGGCCGACTACGGCATCGTCGGCGACCTGTTCGAGGTCGTGCCGGAGCTGGTCAAGGAGCTGGGGAAGAGCAAGTAGCCGGCGGCTAGTGGATAGTGGCTGGTGGCTGGCGGGGGTGACAGACAGTACCGGCCGGCCGTGAAGCGTCTCGCGCCCCCGTGAGGACCCTCTGTTGGAAACCCTGATCCTCTGGGTGCTCGTCCTCGTATTCGGCGGCCTGTTCGCGTGGCAGGTGGCGACTCGCGTCCGCCTGATCCGCCGGGCGCCGGGACGCCTCGGCGTGGCGGATGCCGGCGCGGCGGCCGGGCGGCTGCTGCGCGAGGTGGTGTTCCAGTCGAAGGTGATCGCGGAGCGGCCGCTGGTGGGGCTGGCGCACGCGCTCGTCTTCTGGGGCTTCGTGGCCTTCGCCGGCTACACCAGCACGGAGTTCCTCGCCGGGCTGGGCCTGGTCGACCTCACCGGCACCGCCGCCTTCCGCTTCTACTCGCTCGCGCTGGTTCCCTTCGCCATCGCCGTGCTCGCCGGGATCCTCGTCCTGCTGGTGCGCCGGGTGGTCTTCCGTCCCGAGGCGCTTGGCAAGCTGTCGGGCGAGTCGGTGGTGATCGGCCTGTTCATCGCGGCGCTGATGGTCACCTTCCTGCTCGACTTCCGCCTGGCAGGGGAGAGCCTCGGCGGGCGGGTGAACTGGTGGGTGCACGCGCTCGTCATCCTCGTCTTCCTGGTGCTCATCCCCGGCTCGAAGCACTTCCACCTGCTGCTCTCGCCGATCACGATCGCGCTCGAATCGCCGGTGCTCGGCGAGGTGCGGAACCTCGACTTCGAGAAGGAGGAGATCGGCTACGAGACGGTGGCGCACCTCGAGCGCAAGATGGTGCTCGACGCCTTCACGTGCGTCGAGTGCGGGCGCTGCCAGATGAACTGCCCCGCCTATCGCACGGGCAAGCTGCTGAACCCGAAGAAGCTGATCCTCGACAACGAGGACGCGCTGCTGGCGGGCAAGCTGGACGCGCCGCTGAAGAGCATCTACGACGAGAACGTGCTGTGGCAGTGCACCACGTGCGGCGCGTGCGAGGCGCAGTGCCCGGTGGGGATCGAGCACCTGCCGCTCATCATCAACGCGCGCCGCGGCCTGGTGTCGAACGGGGAGGCGCCCGACGCGCTGGGCGCGATGTACAACAACCTGGAGCGCCGCGGGAACATCTGGGGGCTGCCGCAGGACCAGCGCCAGAAGTTCGTGGCCGCCTCGGGCCTCGAGACCTTCGACGCCTCGCGCCACGAGTACCTGATGTGGCTCGGCTGCGCGGGGTCCTACGACGCCGATTTCCAGAAGTCGCTGCGGTCGCTCTTCGACCTGCTGCGCCGGCTGGAGGTGACCTTCGGCGTGCTCGAGAAGGAGCGCTGCACGGGTGATCCCGCCAAGCGCACCGGCAACGAGTACGTGTACCAGGAGCTGGCCAACGCGAACATCGAGGAGTTCCGGGCGGCAGGCGTCAGGAAGATCCTGACCTCGTGCCCGCACTGCGTGAAGACGCTCGGCCCCGACTACCGGCTGCTCGGCTTCGAGGCCGAGGTCGTGCACTCCTCGGTGCTGCTGTCGCGCACCCTTCCGGGACAGCTGCCCGCGTCCGACACCGTGGTGCTGCACGACCCCTGCTACCTGGCCCGGTACGCCGGGCACGTCGACGAGCCGCGCGACCTGCTGCGGCGCGTGGGGGCGACCGTGCGCGAGCCCGTGCGCAACCGCCACAACCCCTTCTGCTGCGGAGCCGGCGGCGGCCTGCTGTTCGAGGAGCGCGAGGAGGGACAGCGGATCAGCCAGACGCGGTTCGAGCAGCTGCAGGCCACCGGCGCCCCGACGATCGTCACCGCCTGCCCCTTCTGCTCGATCATGCTCAAGGGGGCCCAGGCGAGCAGCAACGCCACCACGCAGGTGGTGGACATCACCTCGTACGTGGACGGCCGCTTGAAGAGCACCTCGTAGCGGCTTGTCCACGTACCGAACCACAAAGATCACAAAGATCACAAAGACTGCGAAGCTCGCTGCGCGGCGGCCTTCGGCGAGGCGCATCGCGCCTCGCCGAAGGCGGCCGCGTTCCGTCGGGCCGCCCCGCCGCACGTCCCTTTGTGTCCTTTGCGTCCTTTGTGGTTAACTTCCGTGCGGTGTGACCACTGGCACAGGCCCGCGAGTGGCGGGAAAGGCTCCCGGCGTTCCGGCCCGTGACGGCCCGCCCGACTGGCGGGCCTCGCGTATCAAGCGCGTCGAGGCGGCCGCGATCGGCGCCCTTGGATACCCGCTCGCCGCGGCCCTCGGCCGGACCTGGCGCTGGGAGGCGCGGGGCACCGAACACCTCGACGCGGTGCGCGCCTCGGGGCGCCAGCCGATCCTCGCCCTCTGGCACGGCCGCATCCTGCCGGCCGTCCTCTACTTCCGCGGCCGCGGCATCGTCGC
>DAOPQX010000161.1:0-2130 GCA_035348395.1 Vicinamibacterales bacterium
GCTCGAGGTCGTCCTGCGCGAGAGCCGCCTGCGGGAGGACCTGGTTCCGAAGGTCGTGGAGCTGGCGGCATCGGTATTCGACCCGAGGCGGCTGCGCGCCGACAACCCGTTCAAGCTCGAACGCACGCTCGAGGGGCTCCTTCGCAGCTTCGAGTACGAAATCGACACCGACAGCTTTCTCCGGATCGTCGGCTTGAGCGACGAGCAGCCCGCGGAGCTGCGCGCCGAGATCGTCCCGTACAAGAAGGAAAGGGTCGTTACCACCGCGTCGGGGCTGATCAACCGCGACGCGACGTCGCTGTTCGCCGCCATGGAGCTGGCGGGGGAAGGGCCGCAGCTGTCCATCGAACTGGCCGACGTCTTCGGCGGCGAGATCGACTTCAACTCCGAACTGCAGCCGGGCGATACCTTCCGGGTGGCCTTCGAGAAGGTGTATCGCGAGGGGACCTTTTCCGGGTATGGCGGCGTGCTGGCCGCCGAGTTCGTGAACGTGGGGCACTCCTTCAAGGCGCTGCGCTACACGGTGCCCGGGGGCAAGCCGGCGTACTACGACGAGCAGGGGCGCTCGCTCAAGCGCTTCTTCCTCAAGTCGCCGCTCAAGTTCGAGGCTTCGATCTCGTCGCGGTTCACGCATTCGCGCCGCCACCCGATCCTGCGGATCGTGCGGCCGCACCTCGGCGTGGACTACCGTGCGCCGATCGGCGCCAGCGTGGTGGCGGTGGCCAACGGCACCGTCGTCTCGGCGGGGTGGAGCGGCGGCGCGGGCCGGATGGTGACGCTGCGCCACCCCGGGGGATGGGAGACGCTCTACATGCATCTCTCGTCGATCGCGGTGCGCCGCGGGCAGCACGTGTCGCAGGGGCAGTTGATCGGGCGCGTGGGCAGCTCGGGGTTGTCCACCGGGCCGCACCTCGACTACCGCGTCCGCCAGAACGGCCGCTACCTGAACCCCCTGGTCGTGCACCGTTCCCTGCCGCCCGGCGAGCCAATCCCGGCCGCGCACCTGGCGGCGTTCCGGGAGGAGTTCGAACGCTCTTGGACGTTGCTCTCGGCGACGGAGGCCACGCCGGTGGAAGGCGCGCCGGGCGCGGTGAAGGCCGCCAGCGAGCCGGCCGCAGATCCGCCCTTGCCTAAGAACGTTCGGTAATCTACCCTATCTGGCGGTAGATTGTTGCCTCAGCCTGCCCTCCTGTAACTTTTACGCGGCTGCACGCCGCTGGCGAGTCAAAAGCGATGTCCATGATCCGTCCCTTCACGGCCTTGAGGCCGCAGCCGGACAACGTCGATCGTGTGTCGGCGGTTCCCTACGACGTGGTGAACACCGAGGAAGCGCGCGCGATGGCGGGTGACAACGCCCTCAGCTTCCTGCACGTCTCCCGCGCCGAGATCGACCTGCCGCCGTCGACCGACCCGTACTCCGACGCCGTCTACGCGAAGGCGCTCGAGAACTTCCAGAGGCTGCGTGCGGAGGCGCCGCTGGTCGTGGAAGAGGCGCCCTCGTTGTACTTCTACCGGCTGAGGATGGGGACCCACGAGCAGACGGGGCTGGCCGCCTGCTACTCGGTGGACGAGTACGATGCCGGGACGATCAAGAAGCACGAGAAGACGCGGCGCGACAAGGAGGACGACCGCACCCGGCACATCGGCACGCTGCGGGCGCAGACGGGTCCGGTCTTCCTGACCTACCGCGCGTCGGCCGCGGTGGACGCGATCGCCTCGCGGGTGACTGCCGGGGCGCCGCTGTTCGACTTCGAGTCGGCCGACCGGGTGCGCCACACCGTCTGGCGGGCGTCGGGGGCCGACGTGGAGGCGCTGGTGCAGGCGTTCGCCGAGTTGCCCTGCCTGTACATCGCCGACGGGCACCACCGGGCGGCCAGCGCGGCGCGGACGCGGAAGCACCTGGCCGGGCTGGAGCCGGGCGTTGCCCACCCCGAGGCCGACTGGATGCTGGCGGTGGCGTTTCCCGACAACCAGACGGCGATCATGCCGTACAACCGCGTCGTGAAGGACCTCGGCACCTACACGCCCGAGACGCTGCTGGCGGGGCTGCGCGAGAAGCTGCGCGTGGTCGAGGGGGCGGCGAGCCCGGCGGCGAAGGGAGAGGTCTCGATGTACCTCGCCGGCCGTTGG
>DAOPQX010000161.1:2140-8001 GCA_035348395.1 Vicinamibacterales bacterium
ACACGATCGCGCTGCAGCCGCCCGAGGGAACCGGCGACGTGGGGAGCACGCTCGACGTCAGCCTCCTGCAGGCGCAGGTGCTGACGCCGTTCCTGGGGATCGGCGACCCGCGAACCGACAAGCGGATCGACTTCGTGGGCGGCATCCGGGGAACGGGCGAGCTGGAGCGGCTGGTGCGGGAGGGGAAGGCGGCGGTGGCCTTCTCGATGTTCCCGGTCGGGGTGGACGACTTGATGCGGATTGCGGACGCGGGCGAAATCATGCCCCCGAAGTCGACCTGGTTCGAGCCGAAGCTGCGTGACGGACTCCTTTCCCATCTCATCTAGCCGGGCCCGCGAGGCGCGGCCCAACAAGGACGGGCAGACATGAAAGTCCTGGTGGCGGACAAGTTCGAGAAGAGTGGCATCGAGGGTCTGAAGGCGGCGGGCTGCGAGGTCATCTTCGAACCCGACCTCAAGGACGCCGCGCTGGCCGAGGCGATCGGCCGGACGGGCGCCGACGTCCTGGTGGTGCGCTCGACGGTGGTGACCGAGCCGATGATGAACGCGGGGCGGCTGGCGTTGATCGTGCGGGCGGGAGCCGGCTACAACACGATCGACGTGAAGGCCGCGAGCCGCCGCGGCATCTACGTGTCGAACTGCCCCGGCAAGAACTCGGTGGCGGTGGCCGAGCTGGCGTTCGGCCTGATGATCGCGCTCGACCGGCGGATCCCCGACAACGTCGCCGAGCTGCAGCGCGGCAAGTGGAACAAGAAGGAGTACTCGAAGGCGAGGGGGCTGGCGGGCTCGACGCTCGGCCTGCTCGGTTTCGGCAAGATCGGCCAGGAGATGGCCAAGCGGGCCATGGCGTTCCACATGAACCTGATCATCTGGAGCGAGCTGGGCGTCCGCCAGGACCGCGACGCGATCCCGGTGGACCTCCCGCTGCTGCTCGAGATGCGGCGCGGCCACGACGCCTCGGGGCTCATCCAGGAGCGGATCTCGGTGGTCAACAGCCCGGCCGAGGTTGCCGAGAAGTGCGACGTGCTGAGCATCCACCTGGCCTCGAGCCCGCTCACGAAGAACATCGTGAACGCCGAGGTGATCGGCAAGCTGAAGCCGGGCGCGTACGTCATCAACACTGCCCGCGCCGACGTCGTCGACTACGACGCGCTGGCCAGGGCGGTGGTGGAGAAGGGGGTCCGGGTCGGCCTCGACGTGTACCCCGGCGAACCCGCGTCGCCCACCGCCGACTACGCGCACCCGCTGCTCGGTCTGCCCGGCGTGTACGGGACGCACCACATCGGCGCCTCCACCAACCAGGCGCAGGAGGCGATCGCCGAGGAGACCGTTCGGATCGTCACCGCCTACAAGGAGACCGGGCGGGTGCCGAACGTGGTCAACCTCGCCAAGAAGACGCCGGCCACCCACTCGCTGATCGTGCGGCACCGCGACCAGCCGGGGGTGCTGGCCTGCCTGTTCGCCAAGCTCGCCGGGGCGGGGATCAACGCGCACGAGGCCGAGAACATCGTCTTCGAGACCGCCGAGGCGGCAATCGCGCGGATCAACGTCGACCGCGAGCCCTCGGCCGCCCTGATCGAGTCGTTCCGCAACGACTGCCCGGCGGTGTACGAGGTGAAGATCGTCGCGCTGGCGTAGCGGAGCCTCGACCTTGTGGCTTCGACCTCGTGACCTCGCGACTTCGACCTCGTGACTTCGCGACTTCGTGACTTTGGTGACTTCGTGACTTCGTGACTTCGTGACGCTGGAGACTGCCATGGTTACCACCACTCGCGTGTTCAACTTCGCGGCCGGCCCCGCCGTCCTGCCGCTGCCCGCCCTCGAGGAGGCGCAGCGCGACCTGGTCGCGCTCCCCAATGTCGGGATGTCGGTGCTCGAGATCAGCCACCGCTCGAAGACCTTCGAGGCCATCATCCAGGAGTGCGAGGCGAACGTCAGGAAGCTCGCCAACGTCCCCGAGAACTACCACGTGCTGTTCCTGCAGGGGGGCGCCACCACGCAGTTCTCGATGGTGCCGATGAACCTCCTTCCCCCCGGCGCCTGGGCCGACTACATCGTCACCGGCTCGTGGTCGTCGAAGGCGGTGAAGGAGGCGAAGAAGGTCGGCGCCGTCAACGTCGCCTTCGACGGCAAGGGCGAGAACTTCGTCCGCGTCCCGAAGGCCGGCGAGCTGAAGCTCTCGAAGGACCCGGCCTACGTGCACGTCACCACCAACGAGACGATCCACGGGGTCGAGTTCCACGAGCTGCCAGACGTCGGCGAGCGCGTGCTGGTGGCCGACACCTCGTCGCACATGTTCAGCCGGCCGATCGACGTGACGAAGTACGGCCTCATCTACGCCGGCGTGCAGAAGAACCTCGGCCCGGCCGGCGCGACCATGGTGATCGTCCGCGACGACCTGGTGAAGAAGGCGGCCGAGTACAAGGGGTACGCGAACCTGCCCGTCATGCTGCAGTACGGGACCCACGTCCCCGAGAAGTCGCTCTACAACACCCCGCCGGTGTTCACCATCTACATGGTGGGCCTGGTGATGAAGTGGCTGGTGGGGCTCGGCGGCCTCGAGGCCATGGAGCGGATCAACATCCGCAAGGCCGAGAAGCTGTACGCCGAGATCGACCGCTCCGGCTTCTACCGCGGCCACGCGGCCAAGGACAGCCGGTCGCGGATGAACGTCACCTTCCGGCTGCCGAGCGAGGAGCTGGAGGCGAAGTTCGTCAAGGAGTCGAAGGCGGCGGGGCTCGACGGGCTGAAGGGCCACCGCTCGGTGGGCGGCCTGCGCGCCTCGATCTACAACGCCTTCCCCGAGGAAGGGGTGGACGCGCTGGTGGCGTTCATGCAGGAGTTCGAGAAGAAGAACGGCTGAGGGCAGCTGACAGCTGACGGCTTGCGCCGGAAAGCGCAGGGGGCGACCCTGGCGGTCGCCCCCTGCGCCGCCTGCTACTTTCTCACGTACTCCTGCACGAACCTCCCCACCACGTCCTCGAGATCGGGCTTGCCGATCTCCTGCAGCTGGTAGGTGACCCGCACGGTCGGCTGCTTGATTCTCACCACGCGGTTCAGGTCGATCGGGGTCCCGATCACCACCACGTCGCACGGCACCTTCGCGATCGTCTCCTCGAGATCCTTCACCTGCTGCTCTCCGTACCCCATCGCGGGCAGCAGGACGCCGATGCCCGGGTACTTCTCGAAGGTCGCTGTGATCGAGCCGACGGTGTAAGGCCGCGGATCGACCAGCTCGGAGGCGCCGAGCTTCTCGGCCGCTACCGTGCCCGCCCCGATCTTCATCTCGCCGTGGGTGAGCGTCGGGCCGTCCTCGACGACCAGCGCGCGCTTGCCGGTCACCCGCTCCGGGTGCTGCACGGTGAGCGGTGACGCGGCGTCGACGATGACCGCCCGGCGGTTCACCTTGCGGATGTTGTCGCGGAGCGCCTTCACGGCCGCCGGCTCGGCGCTGTCGATCTTGTTGATGACGACGACGTCGGCCATGCGCAGGTTGGCCTCGGCGGGGTAGTAGCTCAGCTCGTTGCCCACCCTCAGCGGGTCGGCCACGACGATGGCCAGGTCGGGCCGGTAGAACGGCATGTCGTTGTTTCCGCCGTCCCAGATGACCACGTCGGCCTCGGCCTGCGCCTGCTCGAGGATGGCGCCGTAGTCCACTCCGGCGTAGATGACGATCCCCTCCACGATGTGGGGCTCGTACTCCTCCATCTCCTCGATGGTGCAGTCGTGCTTCTTCAGGTCGTCCAGGCTGCCGAACCGCTGGACCTTCTGCTTCTCGAGGTCGCCGTAGGGCATCGGGTGCCGCACGGCCGCCACCTTCAAACCGTGCCGCTGCAGCAGGTGCGCCACCCGGCGGCTGGTCTGGCTCTTGCCGGAGCCGGTGCGGACGGCGCAGATCGAGATCACCGGCTTGGTGCTCGCGATCATCGTCGGGCGGGCCCCGAGCAGCTTGAAGTGCGCGCCGGCGGCGTTCACCAGCGCGCCGCGGCTCATCACGTAGTTGTAGGAGACGTCGCTGTAGGCGAAGACCACCTCCTGCACGCCCCGCTCGCGGATCAGTCCCTCGAGCTCGCACTCGGCGAGGATCGGGATCCCGTCGGGATAGAGCCGGCCCGCGAGCGACGCGGGGTACTTCCGCCCCTCGATATTCGGGATCTGGGTGGCCGTGAAGGCGATGACCTCGTACTGCTCGTTGTCGCGGTAGATGGTGTTGAAGTTGTGGAAGTCGCGCCCCGCGGCCCCCATGATCACGGTCTTGATGCGCTGCATGAATGAATGCCTTTCAATCAGGATCCCGGGTCCTGAATCCTTCATCACCCACAAACCACCCGTTCCACCCGCTCGACCGCCCAGTCGATCTCGTCGCGCGTGATGACCAGCGGCGGCGCGAACCGGATCACCCGCTCGTGGGTCTCCTTGCAGAGCACGCCTTCCTCTTTCAGCCGCTCGCAGTAGGGCCGCGCCGGCCCCTCCACCTCGAGGCCGATCCAGAGGCCGCGCCCGCGGACCTCACGAATCGCCGGGCTCGAGAGGCCCCGCAGCCGGTCCAGGAAGTACGCGCCCAGCTCGGCCGAGCGCTCCACCATCTTCTCGTCCACGAGCGCGCCGAGCGCCGCCCTCGCCACGGCGCAGGCGAGCGGGTTGCCGCCGAACGTGCTGCCGTGATCGCCGGGCTTGAAGACGCCCAGCACGTCCTTCGAGGCGAGCACCGCCGACACCGGGTAGAAGCCGCCCGAGAGCGCCTTCCCGACGATCACCATGTCGGGCCAGATCCCCTCGTGCTCGAAGGCGAACAGCTTCCCGGTGCGCCCGAGGCCCGACTGGATCTCGTCGGCGACAAACAGCACCCGGTTCTTCCGGCACGCCTCGAAGGTCTCGCGCAGGAACCCCTCGGGCGGCACCACGATCCCCGCCTCGCCCTGGATCGGCTCGACCAGGAACGCGCAGGTGTTCGGCGTGATCGCCCCCGCCACGGCGGCGGCGTCGCCGTACGGCACCACCCGGAAGCCCGGCGTGAAGGGGGCGAACCCCTCGCGGTACTGCGCCTCGGTCGAGAAGCTCACGATGGTGACGGTCCGCCCGTGGAAGTTGTTGGCGCAGACGATGATCTCCGCCTGCCCGTCGGGGATCCCCTTGGCCGTGTACCCCCACTTCCTGGCCGCCTTGACCGCCGTCTCCACCGCCTCGGCCCCCGAGTTCATCGGGAGCGCCATGTCGTACCCCGTCAGGTCGTGCAGGTCCTTGTAGAGCAGGGCGAGCTGGTCGTTGCGGAACGCCCGCGACGTGAGCGTGACCTTGTGGGCCTGGTCGAGCAGCGCCTGCAGGACCTTCGGGTGGCAGTGCCCCTGGTTGACGGCCGAGTAGGCGGCCAGGCAGTCGAGGTACCGGCGCCCCTCGACGTCGTACACCCACACCCCCTCCGCCCGGGAGATCACCACGTCGAGCGGGTGATAGTTGTGCGCTCCGTACTTGTTCTCGAGCTCGATGTAATCGTTGGTCTGCATGTCGTGTCTCTCCAGCCGCTGCCTCAGGGCTCCCCGACTCCGTCCTACTCCCTGTCCAGCACCATCGTCAGCAGCGCCATCCGGACGTAGAGGCCGTTGTTCGCCTGGCGGAAGTAGAGGGCGCGCGGATCGGCGTCCACCGCCTTGTCGATCTCCACCGTGCGGGGCAGCGGGTGCAGGATCAAGGCATCCCGCTTCATCGTCTCCAGCACCCGCGCATCGATCGTGTAGCGGTTGTGCGCGGCCCGGTCCTCCATCCGCTCCGGCAGGATGCGCGTCTGGTACACGACATCCACCTCGGGCAGCACTTTCGAGGCGTCGCGCTCGAGCGCGTACCAGACGTCGTGCGCGTCGAGGT
>DAOPQX010000162.1:0-8000 GCA_035348395.1 Vicinamibacterales bacterium
TCCCGCGTAGCCGCGCGCGGGCAGGTCGGGGAGGTGGCACACCCCCGAGCGCGTCGGCTCGTCGGGATCCACCAGGTGCTGCAGCACCTGGCCCGCCATCAGGAGGGGAGCCCCGCAGGCGCCAGGCGAGATCGCGGCGACCTCGCGCGCGAGCCGGGCAGGACCCAGCTGGGCCCCCAAATCGCCCCGGCACACCCACACGGCGTCGGTGCGTCGCGCGATCGCCGGCAGCGCCCGAAGCGACTCCTCGCGCTCGATCTTCCCAACCACCAGCGCGCCGGGCGCCTGCGAGCGCACCCACTCCGCTTCCTCCCCGGTTTCCATGAACGAGAAGGCGAAGGCTCGCACCCCCCCGCGGGAGGCGACGTCGATCGAGTCGCGGTCGGCTGGGGTGAGGCCGGCGAGACGCACGGGGTGCTGCTCGACGTTGACGCCCTTGCGCGGCGCCAGCGTGCCGCCGCCAAGTGCCCGCGCCTCGAGCCACGTCTCGCCCGCGCGGACGACCCGCAGCCGCACCCTCCCGTCGTCCACCGACAGGACGTCGCCGGGCGTCACCTGCGCGTAAATCTCCGGGTGCGGGAGGGAGGTGCCCTCGCCGGCGTCGAGTGAGAAGCGCAGACGGTCGCCCTCGGTGACCGCGAGCGGCCGGATCCACCCAAGGCGCATCTTCGCTCCCTGCAGGTCGACGACGATTGGGGCCGTCGGGCAGGCGTGCCGCAGGGCGGCCAGGGACTCTTCGAGGGCCGCGGACGTGAGGTGCGAGGCGTTCAGGCGGAAGGCCGTCGCTCCCCCGGACGCCAGCTCCGCCGCTATCGCCAGCGACCGCGGCCCAAGCGTGGCGATCAGCTGCACGCGGCCGCCGCCGGGGTGCGTCTCGAGATCGAGGAACGTCATGTGGTCACGACGAGGATCGGGAGCCGCGGAGGAAGGGGGCGGACCGGCGCGTGCTCCACGTGCGCCGGTGCGCCCCGGTCCGGGAAGGGGAGGGCCGGCCGCCCTGCGGGAAGACCGGCCCGATGCGGCCGAGCGGGCTACTTGCCGTCGATCGAGATCAGCTCGACGTCGAACACGAGCATTCCCTTCGGCTTGCCGTCCTGTCCCTGGTAGGCCAGCTTCTCGGGGATCCAGAACCGGCGCGTCTCGCCCGGGACCATGAGCTGCACGCCCTCGGTCCACCCGGCAATGACCTGGTCGAGCGGGAAGCTGGCGGGCTTGCCGCGCACGATCGAGCTGTCGAACATCTGCCCGTCGGTCGTCCACCCGCTGTAGTGCACGGTGACCTTGCTCTTCTTCGACGGGTGGTCGTCTCCCGAGCCCGGCTTGATCACCTTCGACGCCAGGCCGGACTTGGTCTTCTCGGCGTCCGCCGGCGGGGCGGCCACGTCGGCAGGCACCTCCGGCGGCGGGATGACCTCGATCAAGGTGACGTCGAACACCACCGGCCCGGCCGGACGGCCCGACTGGCCCTTGAACGCCAGGTCCTGCGACATCCAGAGACGGCGCTTCTCGCCGGCGACCATCTCCTGGAGACCTTCGGCCAGCCCGGGCACCTGGATGCTGCTGAGCTGCATCTTGGCGGCGGGCCCCGACGACAGCGTGCGGCCATCCTTGGTGCGCACCACGTACACGATATTGACCAGGTCGCTCGGCCCCGGCTTCTTGGTGCCGCTGCCGGCGATCAAGACCTTCGAGGCGAGGCCAGTGGAGCTCTTTACCGCGTCGGCAGGCGGGTTGACGACGTCGATGGTGTCGGCGGCCGGGGTCTGCGACCATGCGCCAAGAGGACTGCACAGCCCGAGAACCGGGAGAGCGATGACGATGACTAGTGAACGCCTGAGGAATGACACATTCATAACCAGCGATCGTGTCAGTTTCGCCGGGGTGGCGCAACACTTTACTGCGGCAGGGGTGGCACCCGACCCGCCCCGCGCCTGCCACGCGCCTGCGCTTCGCGCGGTGCCCCGCACCGTCATTCCCGCCGCCTGCGGCGCTCTTCTTTCTCGTTCACCGCGTTCACGTCGATCGCCCACATCCCGCGCCCGTGCGTGGCGGCTACCAACACGTTGTCGCGCGGGTGGATCACGAGGTCATGGACGTAGGCGGACGGCAGGCCGGCCCCGAGCACCGTCCAGCTCGAGCCGCCATCCGCGCTGACGTACACCCCCGTGTCGGTGCCCACATAGAGCACCTGTCGATTCACCGGGTCCTCGCGGATGACGTTCACCGGTCCCATCGGGATCCCGGCGGCGATGCTGGTCCAGGTGCGGCCGTAGTCGGTGGACTTCCAGACGTAGGCCGTGAAGTCGTCGTCGCGCTTGCCGTTCTGCGTCATGTAGACGGTGCCCAGGTCGAAGGCCGACGCGGCCAGCCGCGAGATCCAGCGGCGCGGGGCGATGCCGTTCACGATCTCGGTCCACGCTTTCCCGCCGTCCTTCGTCACGTGGACCCTGCCGTCGTCGGTCCCGACGTAGATCAGGCCGAAGCGGAGCGGCGATTCGGAGATCGTGAAGATGGTGTGGAAGCGGATGTCGCCCTTCTGCTGCGCGGCCTCCGGCCCGTAGGTCAGATCGGGACTGATCGCCTCCCAGGTGTTGCCCCGGTCGCGCGACATCAGCAGCTGCTGCATGCCGTGGTACACGATATCGGGGTTGCTGGGGGAGAGGATGGTCGGCGCGAGCCACTGGCCGCGCAGCGGGCCCTCCTCCGGGTAGCGCGACGGGAGCAGCCCCTTGATCGTGCGGGCTGTTCCGGAGCGGCCGACGCGGGCGCGGGTGAGCGTGCCGTAGAAGCCAGAGGAGTAGACGGTCTGCGGGTCCTCGGGATCGATGGCGTGCGTCGAGCCCTCGCCCCCTGGCGCCTCCTCGAACTCGGCGACAGGGATGCGGTCGCGGCCCGCGGACAGATCCACCGCCGCGCGGAAGCTGCCGTGATCCTGCATCGATCCGTAGACGCGGAACGGCGTGTCCATGTCGTACGACACGTTGAAGAACTGCGCAACCGGGAGCGTGAGGCGCGAGTCCTTCCAGCTGAGCCCCCGGTCGTAGGAGATCGCGAAGCCCTGGTCGTAGGCGATGACGAGGTAGTCGCTGTTCTCCGGATCGATCCACATCCCGTGGTGATCCACGCCCGGCGTATCGAGCGTCTTGAACGTCCGGCCGCCGTCCGACGAGACGTGGAGGCGCACACCGAGCGTGTAGACAGTGTTGGCGTCGCTCGGGTCGGCGCGCACCTGTCCGAAGACCCAGCCGAACGTCCCCGAGTGACGCTCCATCAGCGCCTTCTGCTCGGGCGTCAGGCCGCTCACCTGCGTCCAGCTCTCGCCCCGGTCGGCGGAGCGGTACACGGTCGCGCCCTTGACGAAGCCGCTCGACGGCAGCCCGTACGGATCGTTCTTCTCCTCGTCGGTCGGCTCGCGAGCGATCTCGTAGTTGTCCACGAGCGCGTAGAGCACGTTCGGGCTCGTGAGGCAGACGTCGAGGCCGATGCGGCCCCGCTTGTCGGGCGCCGGCAGCCCCTTGTCGATCGCCCGCCAGGTGCGCCCGCCGTCGGTCGTCTTGTGGATGCCGCTGCCGCGGTAGCCGGGAAGGGTGCGCGGATCGTTCCACTTGAGGCGCGTGCGCTGCCAGGTGGAGGCGTAGAGGGTGTCCGGATCGGACGGGTCCATCACCAGGTCGATGGCCCCGGTCTGTTCGTCCACCTTCAGGACGTGGCGCCACGTGTTTCCGCCGTCGGCCGTCTGGAACACGCCTCGCCCGGGGTTGGTCGTCCACTCGCGCCCCGAGGCCGCCACCCATACGACGTCCGGGTTCTTCGGATGGATGACGATGCGGGCGATGGTGCCTGTGTCGGCAAGCCCCTTGTGTGTGAAGGACCGCCCTCCATCAACGGACTTGTAGACTCCAATGCCCGACTGCGAGCTGCGGTAGATGTTCGCCTCGCCGGTTCCGACCCAGACCACGCTGGGATTCGACGGCGCCACCGCGACATCACCAATCGCCGTCGATGCGGCGTTCTCGAGAACGGGCTGCCACGTGGTGGCCTCGTTCACGCTCTTCCACAGGCCGCCCGAGGCCGTGCCGACGAAGATCGCGTAACTGCGGCCGCGCGGGGTCAACACCGCGACGTCGGTGCAGCGGCCGCTGATGTTTCTCGGGCCGAGGAATTGCCACTCGAGTGTCTTGAACGGCGACGCCTCGGCCAGCGCCTGGTGCTGCTGGAACGCTTTCAGCCGGAAGGCGCCGTCGGTGGCGCCGGGCGCCTGGGGCGCGCGGGCGCCAAGCCGGCCCGGACCGGCTGAGAGCAGGAAGGCCAAGGGAACGAGGACCGACACCCAGCGTCGCGTGCGCATGCCACCTCCGCCTCGGGGGTTCGCGGGCGGCCCTTGAAGCCGCCCCGACTTTGCGCGGCGGATTGTAGCACCCGAAGGTGCGGATCTTGCTCTTTTGCCACGAAGGCCCCCTCAACGACGTTCTGGTGTCGGCGTGACGGTCAGTGCCCGTGCACGCTGTCGCCTTTTCCTACAGGGGGGCGTCCCCCCCAGCCTGCCGAATGTACCAACCGATCCCGGAACGGACGCTTGCGGCCCTGCTCGACTACAGCGGGCGCCTGGCCGCCGCGCTCACCGTGGGCGGCGTGGCGGCCGTCGTCGTCGAGGAAGGCCGTGGCGCGGTTGGAGCGTGCCGCGCCGAAGTGGCGCTCTTCGATCCGCTGGGCTGCGCTCTACGCGTCGTGGCGTCGAGCGGGGGGGCGATGGAAGCCCGGGCGGAGACTTCGCAGGATGCGATGGCCGAGGCCGCCCGCACGAGAATGCCCATCTATGGGGCCGGCAGCCCGGTGTCGGCATCGCTCCCGCTGGTGGCGGGGGAGCAGGTCATCGGCGCGGCGCGCTTCGTGTTCGCGGATGACGGCGACCTCTCCGAGCGCGATCGGGCCCTGGTGGCGCTCGTCGCCCGCCAGGCCGCCGATGCGCTGCAGCGGGCGCGGCTGTACGCGGCCGAGCGGGAGGCGCGGGAGGAGGCGGAGTCGGCCAACCAGATGAAGGACGAGTTTCTTGCGACGCTGTCCCATGAGCTGCGCACGCCGCTCAACGCGATCATGGGGTGGGCGTACATGCTGCGGCACGGGTCGCTCGACGAAGCGACCTCCGCGCGGGCGCTCGACGCAATCCTTCGCAACGCGCACGCTCAGAACCAGCTGGTGGCCGATGTTCTGGATGTCTCGCGCATCATCACGGGCCGCCTGCGCCTCCACGTCCGGCCGGTGGATCTGCGCGGCGTCGTTCAGCAGGCGCTCGACGCGGTGGCCCCCGCTGTCGCGGCTCGCGGCGTCAACGTGGAGTTGGTCACCGGGTCCGGCGATATGGTGATCGCCGGGGACCCCGACCGGCTGCAGCAGGTGGTTTGGAACCTGTTGTCGAACGCCGTGAAGTTCACCCCCGCCGGCGGCCGTGTCGAGGTCAAGCTCGATCGCGCCGAGTGCGGCGTCGACCTGGTCGTGATCGACACGGGCGCCGGCATCGCGCCCGAGTTCCTGCCGAGGGTGTTCGATCGGTTCTCGCAGGCCGATGCCTCGACGCGGCGCACGCACGGCGGGCTGGGCCTGGGACTCTCGATCGTGCGACACCTGGTGGAACTGCACGGTGGCAGTGTCGAGGCGTGGAGCGAAGGGGTCGGGCTGGGCGCGCGCTTCACGGTGCGGTTGCCCGCCAGCGCGGCCGCGGACCAGGCAAGGCAGCCCGCGCGTCGGCCGCAGTCGCGAGGCGCCGCGGGCACGGGCCACGTCAACTTGCAGGGCCTGCGGGTCCTGGTGGTCGACGACGAGCCCGACGGGCGAGAGGTGGTGGTCTCGATCCTTCGTCAGCGCGGCGCGCACGTGGTGGCGGCGGCCTCGGCGGCCGAGGGCCTCGAGCGCCTCGCCGAGACGTTGCCACACCTGTTGATCGCGGACATCGGGATGCCTGGCATGGACGGGTTCGAGCTCATCCGCCGGGTGCGCGCGCTGCCGCTGCCGGCCGGGAATGTTCCCGCGATGGCGCTCACTGCATACGGGAGGGCGGAGGATCGCGCGCGGTGCCTGCTCATGGGCTTCCAAGTGCACGTGCCCAAGCCTTTCGTCCCCGACGACCTGGTCGCCGCGGTCGATCGTCTTCTCTCCGGCGTGACCTCCTCACAGTAGCGCCGGCGTCTCGCCCGGGAAGGGCCGCCGCGTTGAACGTGGACAGGCCGCCGCGACAGCCACGTACGTTTCACCGCAAAGACGCAGAAGACGCAGAGTCTTGAATGATAGAGATCTCCGCGTACGCCTCCGCGCCTCCGCGTCTGCGTTGACGTGGACGAGCCGGCACGTCAGTACCCCGCGTCGCCCGGGTATTTCAAACTGCTCGGGTCGAGCAACCCGAGCAGCGCGCCCGGCCCGACGATCGTGTTGCCCGGCGGATAGGGGATGGCTCTCGAACCGCGCTCGATGACGTTGCGGGAGAAGTCCAGGACCTGCGCGTAGTACTCGAGCGTGTCGATGCCGGACGCCTTGCCCTCTCCCTTGACGCCGTACGCGCCCGAGTGCAGGACGTTCCCGACGAAGGTCAGCGGCGTTCGAAAGCGTCCGCTCGGGCGCGGCCGGTCTGGCAACCGGTGTGGGGGATCGATTGGGGCACGCTGCGGATCGTGGGCGGCCGGCGGCCGCTCGACCGCCCGCGCACGCTCCTCGTCTTCGCCGCCCTGGTCGACACCCGTCCCGTAGAAGTTGAGGAAGGTGCCGGTAATCGTCAGGAACGTATTCCGGACCACGCGCAGGCCGCCCACCCCGTCGCCCGCCTGGATCCCGTTGGTGACGCCGACGAAGAGGTTGTGCTCGAAAGTGACGTTCGCGGTGCGCCGTGTCGGAGACGCCGGGTGGATGCCTCGGATGTTCACCACGTAGGAGTCGGGGGAGTTCCTGATCACGTTCCGCCGGAACGTGACGTCGCGCGTGACGACCCACGGGGTGACGCCTTCCTGGTTGTCGGCCTTGATCAGGATGGCGCTTCCCGCCTGGCCGTCCTTCCAGTTGTTCTCGAGCAGGCAGTCCTCGACCAACACCCGCTGACCGGCCTTCAGCTCGAAGAGGTTCTTCACGGTGCCGCGCTTCGGCCTTCCCTCGCCGCCCTGCCACTCGAGCGGCTTCTTCAGATGGGCATGGCGAATCGTGATGTCGCTGGGGATGACGGCGGGGTTGCGGATGCCGAAGAGCGCGCCGCCCACCATGATGTTCTCGCCGGAGGCCTCGAAGTATCCGCCCTCGACCAGGTACGGGCCGGGACCGTTGTTGATCCAGATCGCCTGGCTGTCGCGGCCGTTCTCCCAGAATCCGGTGGCGCGGCAGTCGAGCAGCTTGATGTCGATGCCATGCAGGCCGAAGCCGCGGTGACCGCCGTTGGGCCCAGCTTCGGCGGTGACCCGCACCAGCGTGACGTCGCGCGGCAGCTCCTCGAGCGTGGCGATGCCATTGGCGCCGACGTTGATCGTGTCGCGGTCCGGGGCGCCGTTCGCGACCACCAGGCCGGTGATGCGAACCCGGCTTCCGAGGATGGTGAGGGCGGCCCGTCCTCGATCCTCCGGTTCGAACCGCACTCCGGTAGCCTCCACGGTCACGTCGTCTGCCGAGACGACGAAGTTGCCGCGGTAGGTGCCGGGAAGGATCTGGTAGTTACCCGGCACCCGGAAAGCCGTCGCGATCGCCACGCTGTCGCGCACCTCGATCGCACGCGCCTGCAGTGCCGGCGTCCCCGACGGCCAGGGTTCCCAGCCGCCGGGGCCGGCGATGAGAATTACCGGCGCGATCAGCAGCGCGAGAGCAACACGCTTCATGGTTGGGCTGACACCTCGTCGATCGAACATCCGCTGCAATCTCGCTGCCGGCACTTCCGCACGTCCGGCGGCCAGCACTCACGAACGCTTGTCTTGGAAGGTTTAGGTGGTGGCCAGGCCCAGAGTCGAACTGGGGACACCGTGATTTTCAGTCAC
>DAOPQX010000163.1:0-7987 GCA_035348395.1 Vicinamibacterales bacterium
GTGAGGCCTTCCAGCAGGCTCTGGCTTGTCGCAGCGAACACGCCCCGGCCAGGCCTCTCCGCACACATCGCACCAGCCAGAACCTCGACGATCTGGAAGCCGACTACGAGCTGGGCCACGAGTTGGGGAAGGCGGCGGTTCTTCAGCTGAGGGGCTGACAAGCGTCAGTAGAGAAGGTACTTCTGCCTCGTCTGTTCGAACTCCGCGGTCGGCCCCTCCCACTCCGCGGCAATGTCCCTGAAGGAGCGGCCCGCCTCGATCCCCTTTCGCAGTGCCTCCGACCCGGCGAGGATGTCGATGGGCATCAGCCGGTGCTCGTACTCGTAGGGAGGCTGGCGCCACGCGAAGCGTTCCGGGTTCGCGTCGTGGAAGGCGCCGAGCACGGCGACCGAGGCCAGCACGGGGCGGAAGGTCCGGCGGTCGGTCACGTGGATCTGCACGCCGCCGCACGCCTGGTGTGCGTGCTTGTGGAACGTCGGCTCGAAGACGACGGGGCGGAAGTGGGCCCCCTCGATGGCCTGCGCGTTCAGCCCGGCCGCGAAGGGCTCGGCGTCGATCCACGGGGCGCCGAGAATCTCGAACGGCCGCGTGGTGCCTCGCCCCTCCGAGAGCTGCGTGCCCTCGAACAGCACCGCACCCGGGTAGACGATGGCCGTGTCGAGCGTCGGCATGTTCGGCGAGGGGATCACCCACGGCAGCCCCGTGTCGTCCCAATACATCCCGCGCTGCCACCCCTCCATCGGCACGACCTCCAGATCCGCGCCGAGGCCGTATTCCTCGTTGAAGAGACGGGCCAGCTCGCCGACGGTCATCCCGTGCCGCATCGGGATCGGGAAGAGGCCGACGAACGACTCGAACCCGCGCTCGAGCACGGGCCCTTCCACCGCCTCGCCCCCGATCGGGTTCGGCCGGTCGCACACGACGACCCGCACGCCGTGCCGCGCCGCGGCCTTCATGCAGTTCGCCATGGTGTAGATGAACGTGTAGATCCGGGCCCCCACGTCCTGGAGGTCGATGACCAGCAGGTCGAGGCCGTCGAGCATCTCGGCGGTCGGCTCCCTCGTCTCGCTGTAGAGCGAGTACACCGGTACGCGGCGGGCCGGGTCGTGCCCGTGCGGCGACTCGATCATGTTGTCCTGCACGTCGGCGCGGAAACCGTGCTGCGGGCCGAAGATCCCGGCAAGCTTTGCGCTGGGGTGCGAGGCGAGGCGGTCGACGACGTGGCGGAACGAGCCGTCGATCGAGGCTGGGTTCGCGACGATGCCAACCCGGCGGTTGTCGAGGAGGTGCGAGGCGAGAAGGCGCTCCGAGCCAAGGCGGACGGTCATGCCCGACATTATAGGTCCGGCGCGGCCGCCCCATCGCTGAAGCGGCCGCGTCACCGAACCCTTACTTCTCCCCCTCGGCCTCCCGCTTCTTCCCGGCTTCTTCCCCGGGCAGCGTATCGAGCACCATGCGCCAGGAGAACTTCTCGCCGACACCGCGCACGTAGTAGTCCATCCACGCCATCTCGCTCACCGCCTTCACCAGCTGGTTCCGCTGGTCGGGGATGCCGTGGCTCTTGCCGGGGTAGACGAACAGCTCGGTCGGCACGCCGAGGCGCTTGAGCGCCATGTGCAGCTCCACCGACTGCGGGCTCGGCACGCGCGGGTCGCCCTCCACCACGTGGATCATCGTCGGCGTCTTCGCGTTCCTGACGTAGCGGATCGGCGACTGCGCCCAGTACGGCTCGAAGTCGTCGTAGGGCAGCCGGTTGCCCAGGTAGTACTGCCGGTTGCGCTGCACGTCGCTCTGGGCGTACATCGAGATCCAGTTCGATGTGCCGGCGCCCGAGCTGATGGCCTTGAAACGGTCGGTGTGGGTGAGAATCCAGTTCGACCAGTGGCCGCCGGCGCTCCAGCCCAGGGCCCCCATCCTCGACCCGTCCACGATTCCCTGCGCGATGAGGTGATCCACGCCGGTCATGATGTCGTCGAACCCGGGCGGGAAGTAGTTGCCGACGATCGCGGTCTTGTGCGCCTCGCCGTAGTTGGTGGATCCCCGGTAGTTCGGCATGAGCACGGCGTAGCCGGCGCCGGCGTAGACCTGGGAGCCGTAGCCGCCGTTGAAGCGGAGGACGTCGGCCCCGGCCGGCCCGCCGTGGATGGCGACAATGAGGGGGTAGCGCTTGCCTTTCTCGTAGCCCACGGGCTTCACGAGCACCCCGCCGACCATCCGGCCGTCCGTCGACTTCCAGGTGATCTCCTCCTGCTCACCGAGCGCGAGATCGCGCACCTGCGGGTTCGACTCGATGAGCGGCCGCCAGGCAGCCCGGGTTCCCGCCTGCTCCACCGACGCGACGGTGTAGACGCTCCTCGGCGTCGCCTGATCGGAGTAGTCGATGAGCAGCACGCCCGAGTCCTCGTCCCGGTCCACGGCCAATGCCGCCTTCTCGTACGTGATCTGCCGAACCGTATCCTTGACGACGTCGAGCGCGAAGAGCTGCGTGGTGGCCTTGATCCCCTGGTTGAAGTAGATCGTGCCGCCGTCCTTCGACCAGAAGCCGATCCCCACGTCGCCGTCGAACGACGAGCCGAGCTTGCGCCACTTGCCCCCGCGGTCGCCGACCGGGCGCAGGTAGACGCGCCGGTTCTTCATGCTGTACTGCGTGAGATCGTCCGGGGCCGAGAACGCCATGTAGCGCCCGTCGGGTGAGAAGCTGGGCAGCCCCTCGCCGACCTCTTCGTTGGCGACGAGCCGCTCGATCTGACCTGTCGCGACCTCGAGCAGGTACGGGTCGGCGTAGATCCCCTGCTCGGTGACGTTGCGCTTGTAGCGCTCGGCCGCGACCCCGCTGAACGCGATCCAGCGCCCGTCGTCCGACACCGTGAAGCCGGCGACGCTGTACGACGCGTCGGCCGTCAGGCGTTCGACCTTCTTCGACTCGAGGTCCAGGGCCCAGAGGCTTTCGATCGGCGTCTCGGCGTTGCGCACCTCGACGGTGAACTTCTTCTCGCGCCGCTGCTTCTCGTCGGCGTCGCGGCGCTCCGGGGCGACGAAGTAGATGCGGCGGCCGTCGGGCGACCAGCGCCACGCGCCGACGGCCCCTTCGTGCCTGGTCAGCTGCTCCGCCTTCGCGTCCTCGATGCCCTTCACGCTCAGCCGGTAGAGCTGCTCCTCGCCCGCCTTTCCGCTGCGGTAGACGAGCCAGGCGCCGTCGCGGCTGAAGGCAAAGGTCGAGACCCCTTCCTTCGCGTCCGTGATCCTCCGTCCCTCGCCGCCGTCGATCCGCATCAGGTAGAGCTGGTTCTGTTCCCCCTTCGAGGTGGGGGCGTCGCGGTTCGAGGCGTAGACGAAGAACGAGCCGTCGCGCGCCCAGGTGGGCTGGGCCTCGTTCTTGTCGCCGCTGAAGGTGAGCTGGCGGGTGGAGTCGATCCCCTTCTCAATCGACACCACGTAGATGTCCGACTGCCGCCGCGCTTCCTTCCAGTCGGGCTTGTTCAGCGTGTAGAGCAGCCAGCGCCCGTCAGGGCTCGAGCGCGGCGCGCCGACCTGCTCCAGGTTTTGCACGTCGAGGAAGGTCATCGGGCGTTTCGCCGGCGTTCCCTGTCCTCTGGCCGGGGGCGAGACGGCAAGTGAGCCGACTACGAGCAGGGCGGCGACCAGGCACATCGAACGGACGGGACCGGCGCTGGGCATGCGTGCTCCTTCTGCGAGGCGAGTGCTGAAACTTGCCGGGCCTGTCAGGTGAGACGGGCCGGCGAGGTGAGTTTGCCCCGGCGGGACCGCCCGGGTCCAGCGTGTCTGGAACGGTCCCTGGAACGGGGTTTGCGGTGGCGCCTGCTCGTGCTAGCATGAGTGGTTGACCACCCCCCGCGCTCCACGAGCCCGGGGAGACCTAGCCAAAAGGACAGAGCCATTTGAGCAAAGAAGACCTCCTCGACATTCCCGGAACCGTCACCTCCATCCACGGCGGCGGCCTCTACCGCGTGCAGGCGGACGCGGGCCAGGAGATCCTGGCGCAATTGAGCGGCCGCATGCGTCGCTTCCGCATCAAGGTGGTCACCGGCGACCGCGTGACCGTCAGCGTCTCCCCGTACGACATGGTGCGGGGCATCATCACCTTCCGCTTCCGTTGAGACGACGAGCCGGCGACGGGCGCCCCGCTACCCGCGTGTTCGGGCGCCCCGGCCTGCCCCGCAGAAGGGGTCGCCTTGCGACCTGAACCTCAGCTGTATCAAGCATTTACAGGACCGGCCCCGGTCGTGTAGGATGGGGCTTGCTTCGGAGCGGCCGAACGCCGGCTCCTCCCCGCACTCATACTCTCAAACACACGCGCACGGCCGGCCGGCGGCCGTGTTTGTCTGCTGCCGGCGACCCCGTCCGCCGCGCGAAGGGGCCCGGCTCACGGAGTGACCGTGTCGCCACGCCACTGGCTGGCCCGCAAGCCCGTCATCATCGGTTCGGCTGCCGCTTGTCTCTTCCTTGTCGTTTCAATCGCCCTGCTCCGCGGGACCGCCGCGGACGGGGCGGCCGCCGTCGCCTTCTCGGATTTCCTCAAACAGGTCGAGTCGGGGCGCGTCACCAAGGTCGTCATCGAGGACCAGTCGATACGGGCCTCGCTCGGCGACGGGCGCGAGGTCGTCACCCTCGCGCCGGCCGGCTACGCCGCCGCGCCCTCCTTCATGAACGAGCTGGTCTCGCACCGCGTCCAGGTAGTCGTCGAACCGGCCGCCGCGCGGCGCGGGGTTGGCTACGGCGCGCTCGTCATGGGGCTCGCCGTCTTCGGCTTCATCGGCTTCGCCCTGTATCGCCTCACGGCCGGCCGCGTGCCGACGCTCGAGAAGGCGCACTCCTCGTCGTCGCCTGAAACGGTGGTGACCTTCGCCGACGTGGCCGGGGTGGACGAGGCGAAGGACGAGGTCCGGGAGATCGTGGACTTCCTCCGCGACCCCGGGCGGTTCACCGCGCTTGGCGGCCGCATGCCGAAGGGGGTGCTGCTGGTGGGGCCGCCCGGGACCGGCAAGACGCTCCTGGCGCGGTCGATTGCCGGCGAGGCGGGCGTGCCGTTCCTCTTCGCGAGCGGCGCCGACTTCGTGGAGATGTACGCGGGGGTGGGCGCCGCCCGCGTCCGCCGGCTGTTCAAGGACGCCGCCCGCCACGAGAAGTGCATCGTCTTCATCGACGAGCTCGACGCGGTCGGCCGCGCGCGCGGCAGCAACTCGCTCAGCCACGAGGAGCGCGAGCAGACCCTCAACCAGCTGCTGGTCGAGATGGACGGCTTCGCGACGCACCGGGGGATCGTCGTGATTGCCGCGACCAACCGTCCCGACATCCTCGACCAGGCGCTGCTGCGTCCCGGACGCTTCGACCGCCAGGTGACCGTCGGGTCGCCCGATTTGAAGGGGCGGATCGAGATCCTGCGGGTGCACACGCGAAAGGTGCCGATGGCCGCGTCGGTCGATCTCAAGGCGATTGCCCGCGGCACGCCGGGGTTCTCTGGGGCCGAGCTGGCGAACCTGGTGAACGAGGCGGCCCTGCTGGCGGCGCGGTCGGGGCGGTCGGAAGTGACCGACGCCGACCTCGACGAGGCGCGCGACAAGGTGCTGATGGGGGTGGAGCGGCGCTCGCTCGTGATGACCGAGAAGGAGCGCATCAACTGCGCCTATCACGAGGCGGGGCACGCGCTGGTGGCCGCGATGCTGCCGAACGCCGACCCGCTGCACAAGGTGACGATCGTTCCCCGCGGGCGCGCGCTCGGCGTCACGATGCAACTGCCCGAGTCAGACCGCCACACGCACACCGCCGAGGACCTCGAGACGCAGGTGGCGATCCTGCTGGGCGGCCGCGCGGCCGAGGAGCTGCTGATGGGGCACTCCACCAGCGGCGCCGCCAACGACATCGAGCGCGCCACCGAGATCGCGCGCAAGATGGTCTGCGACCTCGGCATGTCGCCGCTCGGGCCGCTCGCGTTCCGCATGGCGACCGGGGGCTGGGATCAGGAGGCGCCGTCGGTGCACAGCGAAGAGATGGCGCGCCGCGTGGACGAGGAGGTGCGGGCGATCGTGATGCGCGGATACGATCTCGCCCGCCGCATTGTCAACGAGCACCGGGCAGCCGCCACCGCGATGGCCGAGCGCCTGCTCGTCGAAGAGTCGCTCGACGCCGACGCCATCCGCGAGGTGCTCGCCGGGAGCGTGCTGCCGGCAGCCAGGCCCGAAGGCCTGCCCCAGGCCGTCGCCGGCGGGGCAGGACTCTAGAGGTTGACGGGTAGCGCAGGGCTCAAGCCCTGCGCTACGGGGGCAGGGCCGAAGCCTGCCCTACGGGAGCTCTCCGCTGTTGCTGACGAAGGCCAGCCGCCGGCTGTCGGGGGCCCAAGAGTTCACGTTCATCGACCCCTGCCCGCCGTACACGTACGCCACCACCCGGGGCGCGCCGCCATCGAGCGGCATGGTTCTCAGGTAGACGCGCTTGTACCAGGGGTGGTCGTCGGGTGCTACCTCGGGACCGTACGTGATGAAGACGACCCGCGTCCCGTCGGGCGACACGTGCGGGAACCAGTTGTTGAAGTCGTCGAAGGTCAGCTGCTCCTGCCCGCTGCCGTCCGGCCGCATGCGCCACACCTGCATCCGGCCGCTCCTCGTCGAGTTGAAGTAGATCCACTTCCCGTCCGGCGTGAACTCGGGGCCGTCGTCCAGGCCGGGGGCCGTCGTCAGGCGCCGTTCGGGGCCGCCCCCGGCCGGCACGACGTAGATGTCGTAGTCGCCCTCGCGCTGGCCGGTGAAGGCCAGCAGTTTCCCGTCCGCCGACCATCCATGCAGATAGGAGGGCCCGGCCGGGGTGATCTGCCGGGCCGTCCCCCCGCCCGCCGGCACGGTCCACACCGTCGAGGGCTGGCCCCCGCTCAGCCCCAGCATCGTGCCGTCGAACGACAGCGCATGATCGTTGTTGTTGCGCGTCATCGGCGCCGTGTCGATCTCGGCCACCGCGCGCGTTTCCAGCTCGAACGAGTAGATCCGGCCGTTCCGGTTCATCACCAGCCGCCGCCCGTCGTTCGTCCAGTTCGGCGCCTGCATCGAGTCTGCGACCGTGTGAACCACGCGACGGCGGCCTGTCTCGACGTCGAGCACCTCCACCAGGCTCCCGAGGTAATCGCGGTACGGCGTGAATCCTTCCGGCGCCGGCCTGATGAGCCGGACGTTGTGCAGGACAGCCGTCTCCACCACCTCCGCCTCGTGCGAGCAGAGGAAGATTCCCACGTGCGCCCGGGCCCCGAGCTTCACGTCGTCAACCCGGCTGACCGCGTACGGCTCGCCGAAGCGGGCGACCAGAGCCGTCCAGGTGTTGCCGCGCCGTTCGAGCTGCAGCACGTCCGACCCCGCGCGGTCGGACCTGATCTCCTCGGTCTCTCCCTTCTGGACCCGCCGGAACTGCAGGGCGGTGAGGCCGTCGCCGTGGGCCGTCACCGTAACGTGCGGCGAGGCCGGGTCGAGGCTCGAGCGCGCCATCAATCCGACCTTGCGGTGCGGGTTGTGGGCGGGCTTGGATGCCGCGTCAGGCGAGGGGAGCTCTCCCACAGAGACGAAATTCACGCGGGCCTGAAGGATGAAGTCGCCCTCGATCTCCCTCCACGCGAAGTGCAGTTCGTCACTGGTGCCCCAGACGTTGGCCCCCGAGGCCGTCAGCGTGTAGTCCCCGGCGGCTTCGTCGTAGGCGGCGCTGCCGGCAATCTTCACCGCGCCGACGTCCCCGTGAGCGCTGAACACGCCAAGGCGTTCCGGGCGAGGGGCCTGGCCCGCCGCGCCGGCGGCGAGGGCCGCCGCGACGCAGCCGAGGGCGAGTAGCGGGGCGAGAGGCTTCATGGTCGTCTCCGGGGAAGAAACCGCCTTCGTTTCGCGGCAGACCGCTCACAGCGAGAACCAGTAGCTGGCCTTGACGAGCAGGACGTTGTCAGCCCGGTCGCGCCACAGCTGGTTCCAGTGGCCGCCGAACGGGCGGGTCGGGTCTG
>DAOPQX010000164.1:0-7983 GCA_035348395.1 Vicinamibacterales bacterium
AGGACCACGCGCCGCCTCGGCGCGGGCGGCGCGAAACAGGCGGCCGCCAGCGAGGCGAGCGACGCGGTGGCGAGTACCACGCCCGGGGCGCCGATCCGGTCGAGCAGCGGCAGCAGCAGCACGCCGCCCAGCGAGGCGCCGATCAGGTCCACCGCGTAGACCAGGTTGATGCGGCCGGCCAGCCGGGAGATCGCCAGCGTGATGACCGAGCCGCCCGCCAGGAAGGGCAGGGCCGCCAGCGCGTAAATCGCCAGCATCAGCGCCAGGTTTCGCGGCGAATAGTTGAGCCCGACGCGGATGCGGACGAGCGACGCCAGCGACACGGTTGTCACCACCGCATACACGAGCGCGTGCCACGCGAGCAGCGTGCGCGCCGGCACCCGGGCGAGCCGCTTCCGGGCCAGGAACACGTACACGCCGCTGGCGCTGAGGCCGAACAGCGCGATCGAAATCGCCAGGAACGCGAAGTGGTAGTACATCGTGACCGAGAAGATGCGCGTGAGCGCCAGCTCGGTCATCAGCAGGGAGCTCGACACGCACGCCACCCCCACCATTACGGCCGACGTGGTGGAGGCGGCCTCGGAAGGGGCGGGCGCCGGGTGATCCATCCGGGCAGTCTACCACCGGAAAGGAACGTCGTTTGCTAACGCGGTCACGACAGCGGCAGTGACTGGAGGGCTTTCGAAGTGACCGTGCTGGTCCCGGTGCTTGCGGCGGGCATGTTGGCGTTGCTGGGCGCGCAGGGGCCGCCCGCGGCGCCGTCAGCCACCGGTCAGGGTGTGTTTCGGGCGGCCACCGAGCTGGTGACGCTGGGCGTCACGGTGACGGACGCGGCGGACCGCCAGGTGACAGGGCTCGGACCGGACGACTTCGTCGTGTTGGAGAACGGCAAGCCGCAGAGCATCAAGTTCTTCTCTGCCGGTGAGGCCCCGCTCGACGTCGTCCTGCTCGTCGACACCAGCTCGAGCATGGCCGACAAGCTCGAGCCGTCGCGGCAGGCCGCCAAGCGGTTTCTCGCGACTCTGCGCCCGTCCGACCGCGCCTCCATCGTCGAGTTCAACACGCAGGTCCGGGTCCTCCACGGGTTCACCAGCGACCGCGACCTGCTCGAACGGGCCATCGACGCCACGCATGCCGGAGGCGGCACCGCCTTGTATACGGGCCTTTACGTCGCCCTCGATCACTTCGCCCGGCTCGACCGGGCGGGGGACGGCGTGCGCAAGTCGGCCATCGTGGTTCTCAGCGACGGCCAGGACACCGCCAGCCTGCTCGGCGAGGAAGAGGTGACCGAGCGGGCGCGCCGCGCCGGCGTGCCCCTCTACTTCATCTCCCTGCTGTCGGCCCAGGAGGAGCAGGCGCTGGCCGTGGCGCGCACCCGGCGGCGTTCGACGCCCCACGACTTCGTGCTCAACGCGCTCGCCAGGGAGACCGGGGCGCGCGCCTACTTCCCCGGCCGCCTCGAAGAGCTGGAGGGGGTGTACGAGACCGTGGCCAACGAGCTGGCCCAGCAGTACATGCTCGCGTACGCACCCGGGGACGTGGCCGCCGACGGGAGCTTCAGGCGGATCCTGGTGCGGGTGCCGGGTCATCCCGGGGCACGGCCGCGGACGCGTGCCGGCTACTACGCGCCCGGGGAACACGCGCGACGGTGAGAGCAGGGCGGAACATGACGGTCGAGTGACGAATGGAGGATGGACACGTAGAATGAAGGTCTTTGAGGTCCTCCCACCTGCTTGCCGTCATTCGGGCCGCGCTCGTGTCGGCAGCGTTGCTGTGGAGCGGGCTGATTCTGGCCGCCCCGTGGATCGCGACGTCTCCTGACCGGATCCCGTCCCATCTTGCCGCGGGCACCTACGTGGTCGGCGCCGCGGTGTGCCACCAGCGGCCCGAGCGCAGCTTCCACATTTCCTCGGTTCGCCTGCCCGTCTGCGCCCGCTGCACGGGGCTCTACCTTTCGGCGGCGCTGGGAGCGATCGCGGGGCTGGCCTGGGCCGGTTCCCGAGAGAAGCACCCGCGGCGCAATCAGCGCGACTGGCGCTCCTGGCTCGCCGCCGCGGCGGTGCCCACGGCCCTGACGCTGGTTCTGGAGTGGCTGGGTCTCTGGGCGCCGTCGAATGCCGCGCGCGCCCTCGCCGCCGCGCCGCTGGGGGTGGTGGGGGGCCTGCTGGTGGCGGTCGGGCTGAGCTTTCGGAGTAAACTGTAACGATGCGTGCGGAAGCCACCACCCGCGCCCCCTCGACCTCGGTTGTGCTCGTCGGCCTGGCGGCCTGGCTGGTCCCGGGCGGGGGCCACCTGTGGATGGGGCGGCGGTTAAAGGGGCTGGTGTTCCTGGGCGCGCTCGTCCTGATGTTCGCCCTCGGGTTGTCGCTGCAGGGGCGGCTGTTTCCCTTCGAGTTCGCCCAGCCGCTGGTCGGGCTGGCGGCGTTCGCGAACCTGGCTGCGGGGCTTCCCTACTTCGTCGCGTGGGCGGCCGGCCTCGGCGATGGGCAGGTGATCGCGGCCACTTACGAGTACGGAAATGCCTTTCTCATTGCGGCGGGCCTGCTGAATACCCTCGTGGTGCTCGACGCCTGCGACATCGCCGCGGGGCGCAAGTAGTTCTGGGGAGCCGTGACGTGACGAGCCACCTCCTCTACATGACGTTGTTCGCGTTCCTGGTGTCGCTCGTGTTCGCGGTCCTCCTCAAGGACGAGCCGCGGCAGCAGCTCCGCTTCGGCGTGCTGACCTTCGCGGGCTTCATGCTCGGCGCGCTCGCGCTCGGCTGGCTGATGTACCCCTTCCCGCTGTGATCGCGACCGACCGGTGACCCTTCCAGCTCCCCCCGTCCCCGATCGCCGGCCTCCGCGCCCCGCCCGCTGGCTGCGGCTCTGGGGGCCCGTGGTGCTGTACGGGATCCTGATCTTCAGCCTCTCGTCGGCGTCGAACCTGCCCGACCTGCCGAAGGGGTTCACCGACAAGGTGGCTCACCTGCTGCTCTACTGCGGTCTGGGCTTCCTCCTGGCGCGCGCGCTGGCGGGCGGCCTCGGGCAGAGGGTCCCCGCCTGGGTGCCGCCGCTCGTCGTGCTGCTGTCCGTGGCGTACGGCGTGAGCGACGAGGTGCACCAGTTCTTCGTGCCGAACCGGCAGTTCGACCTGCTCGACCTCGCGGCCGACGCGGCGGGTGCCGCGCTCGGGGCGGGCGCGTTGTGGCTGTGGGGTATAATCGCGAGGCCCGGCGATGCCCTCAGATAGCCTCTCCATCGGCACGGACGGCCCGATCGCGATCGTCACCCTCAATCGCCCCCAGGTCCGGAACGCCCTCGACGCCGCGACGCTCGCCGCCCTCGAGGAGGTCCTGCTGCGGCTGAAGCAGGACGAGGGGGCGCGATCGGTGATCGTGACCGGCGCGGGCGATCGCGCGTTCGTGGCGGGCGCCGACATCGGCGAGTTGTCGCGGCTCTCGGGCACCGAGGCCCGGGCGTACGCGCTGGCGGGCCAGCGCGTGTTCGACCTGATCGAGCACCTCGGCAAGCCGGTGATTGCCGCCGTCAATGGGCGCGCGCTGGGCGGAGGCTGCGAGCTGGCGCTCGCGTGCCACCTGCGGGTAGCCTCCGACACGGCCGCGTTCGGGCAGCCCGAGGTGAAGCTGGGGCTCATCCCGGGCTTCGGCGGCACGCAGCGGCTGCCCCGGCTGATCGGGAAGAGCCGGGCACTCGAGCTGCTGCTCACGGGCCGCGAGGTGGGCGCCGACGAGGCGCTCCGCGTCGGGCTGGTGCACCGCGTCGTCCCCGCGGCGGAGCTGATGCCCGCGTGCCGGGCGTGGGCGCTCGAGCTCTCGGCGCTTCCGCCGCTGGCCCTGGCCAACGTACTGGACGCGGTCGCGCGCGGGATGGAGATGTCGTTTCCCGAGGCGGCCTTCCTCGAGGCGGCGCTCTTCGGCGCGGTCGCCGGTTCCGAAGACGCGCGCGAGGGGACGCGCGCGTTTCTCGAGAAGCGCCGCCCGGCGTTCAAGGGGCGGTGAGGTGAGCGGCGAACGGGCGGAGTGGCGCCGCGAACGGCGGCGCGCGCGCGAGGCGGCGCTGCAGATGCTCTACCAGTGCGAGGTCGGCGGGATGGCGCCCCCGGAGGCCGAGGCCGCTTACCGGCAGATCGACGGGCTGGGGCCGGTGCTCCCGGCCGAATCGGCCGCCTTTGCCGCCGCGCTGGTCGAGGGGACGGTGGCGAACCTCGCCCGGATCGACCCGCTCATCGAAGAGAGCGCCGAGCACTGGCGGCTGTCGCGCATGGCGGTGGTCGATCGCCTGGTGCTGCGGCTCGCGGTCTTCCAGCTGCTGCACCTGCCGGAGGTGCCGGGCGCGGTCGTCATCGACGAGGCGGTGGACATCGCGGCCCTCTACGGGGGCCCCGAGTCGGGCCGGTTCGTCAACGGCGTCCTGGACGCGATTCACCGGCGCCTCAAGACGACCCCCGAAGGTTGATCCCCGTTGCCCCCGTGCTGACCTGATGCCGCAAGAACCAGAACTGCTGGCCCAGCGCCGCGAGAACATGGAGGCGCTCGCGCGCCTCGGCGTCGATCTCTACCCGCACGAGTTCGCCCGGACGCACACGGTGCACGAGCTGGTGAGCGCCTTCGGCGCGCGCTCGCGCGACCAGCTCGAGTCGGAGCGGATCGAGGCGACCACCAGCGGCCGCATCCTCGCCATCCGCAGCTTCGGGAAGGCGAACTTCCTGGTCATCTCCGACGGGCGCTCGCGCCTGCAGGTGTACCTGCGGCAGGACTCGCTGCCGGCGCGCGACTTCCAGGTGGCGCGCCTGCTCGACCTGGGCGACTTCGTCGGCGTTTCCGGGCACCTGTTCCGCACGCGGACCGACGAGTTCACCCTGTGGGCGTCGAGCCTCACCTTTCTCGCCAAGTGCCTCGTGCCGCTGCCCGAGAAGTGGCACGGCCTCCAGGACATCGAGATCCGCTACCGGCAGCGCTACCTCGACCTGATCGTCAACCCCGACTCGCGGCGGGTGTTCGAGGCGCGCAGCGCGACCCTGGCGGCCCTGCGCGCGTTCCTCGACGCCCGCGGGTACCTCGAGGTCGAGACCCCGATGATGCAGGTGCTCGCCGGCGGCGCGCTGGCGCGCCCGTTCGTCACGCACCACTTCGCGCTCGACATGAAGCTGTACCTCCGCATCGCGCCGGAGCTCTACCTGAAGCGGCTGCTGGTCGGCGGCCTCGAGCGCGTCTACGAGATCAACCGCAACTTCCGGAACGAGGGGATCTCCACCCAGCACAACCCCGAGTTCACGATGCTCGAGTTCTACCAGTCCTACAGCCACTACCTCGAGCTGATGGACATGACCGAGCAGATGCTCTCCGAGGTGGCCCTCAAGGTGACCGGCGGCGACGAGGTCCCCTTCGGCGACCATCGCCTCTCGTTCCGCCCGCCGTACCGGCGGCTGTCGATGCGCCCGGCGGTGTGCGAGGAGGCGTCGCGGCGGCTGGGCCGGCCCGTCGAGGAACGCGAGTGCCGCGACCTCGAGGCGGCACGCGCGCTTGCGCGGGCGCTCGGCGTGCCCATCGAGCCGGCGATGGGGCCCGGCAAGATCACCGCGGAGGTCTTCGAGGCGCTCTGGGAGCCGCAGCTCATCCAGCCGACCTTCGTCCACGACTTCCCGACCGAGGTCTCGCCCCTCTCGAAGCAGCGGCCGGACGATCCCGACACGGTGGAGCGGTTCGAGCTGTACGCGGGGGGCTTCGAGCTGGCCAACGCCTTCAGCGAGCTGAACGACCCGGCCGAGCAGCGGCGCCGGTTCGAGGAGCAGCTGCGCCAGCGCGAGGGCGGCGACGAGGAGGCCCACCAGATGGACGAGGACTACGTCCTCGCCCTCGAGCACGGCATGCCCCCGGCGGGCGGCGAGGGGGTCGGTGTGGACAGGCTGGTCATGCTGCTCACCGACAGCCGCTCGATCCGCGACGTGATCCTGTTTCCGCTGATGCGGCCGAGAAAGGAATGACCCTCCCCTTCGAGCTGCAGATCGCCCTGCGCTACCTCCTGGCCCGGCGGAAGCAGGCGTTCATCTCCGTCATCTCGGCCATCTCGACGCTCGGCGTCATCGTGGGCGTGATGGCGCTGGTGATCGCGCTGGCCCTGATGACCGGCCTGCAGCGCGAGCTGCGCGATCGCATCCTCGGATCGACGGCCCACGTGTACGTCTTCGGCGTCGGCGGCGGCATCCGCGACTACCGCGCCGACGTCGAGCGCCTGCGGCAGGTGCCGCACGTGACCGGCGCCGCACCGGCGGTGCTCGGCCAGGCGTTGATGACGACCGAGCAGGCGCAGGCCTTCGTGACCATCAAGGGCATCGACTTCGAGCTCGAGCCGACGGTCACCGACATCGGCCGGTCGATGCGGTCGGGCAGCCTGGCCGCCCTCGAGGCCGACGGCGACAGGGTTCCCGGCGTGCTGCTCGGCGTGGACCTGGCGAAGAAGCTGGGGGTGGGGGTCGGCGACTTCGTCCAGGTGCTGACGCCGGAGGGGACGCTGACGCCCTTCATGGGGATGATGCCGCGGACGCGCCGGCTCGCGGTTGCCGGCACCTTCTCGCTCGGGCTCTTCGAGTTCGACTCGGCGTACGGCTTCGTCGCGCTGAGCGTGGCGCAGCGGCTCACGGGCCGCGACCACCCCGAGCTGATCGAGCTGCGCGTGGACGACATCTACCGGGCGCCCGAGGTGGCCGAGGCGATCTCGCGGCAGTACCCGACCCGCTACGTCACCGAGGACTGGACCTCGATGAACCGGTCGCTCTTCTCGGCGCTCTGGCTCGAGAAGATGGCCATCTCCATCACCATCGGCCTGATCGTCATGGTGGCGGCGCTCAACATCGTGGCGTCGCTGATCCTGCTGGTGATGGAGAAGCATCGCGACATCGCCATCCTCAAGACCATGGGGGCGTCGGGCCGGAGCCTGATGGCGGTCTTCATGGCCCAGGGGCTGGTGATCGGCCTGGTCGGGACGCTGCTCGGCTCGGCGGCGGGCCTGGGCGTGTCGTTCGTCCTCGACCACTACAAGCTGATCAGGATCCCGATGGACGTCTACCAGGTCTCCTACGTGCCGTTCGTCGTGCTGTGGTGGGACTTCGCCCTGGTGGTCGTCTCGGCCATCGTCATCTGCTTCGTCGCGACGATCTATCCCTCGCGGCAGGCGTCGAAGCTCGACCCGGCCGAGGCGCTGCGGTACGGATAGGCGCGGGCGGAGGACGGCGGGGGGAGGTCTGCAGAGTGGAGAGCGGAGAGCGGAGGGAGGGCGGCGGGGAGGCGATGCCGTTCATCGAGGTGCGCGGGCTCGACAAGCGCTACCGGTCGGCCACCGGCGAGCTGCAGGTGCTGCGGGGGCTGGACCTCGAGGTGCCTCGCGGCCAGATGGTGGCCATCGTCGGCGCGTCGGGCGTGGGCAAGAGCACGCTGCTGCACGTCCTCGGCGGGCTCGACCGCTTCGACGCGGGGAGCATCCGCATCGGCGACGCCGATCTCGGCGCGATGGCCGACGCCGACGTGGTGGCGTTCCGGAACCGCAACGTGGGGTTCGTTTTCCAGTTCCACCACCTGCTTCCCGAGTTCAACGCCCTCGAGAACGCCGCGATGCCGCTGCGGATCGCGCGGCTTCCAATCGCGGAGGCGTACCCGAGGGCCGCGGCGCTGCTCGAGCGCGTCGGCCTCGGCGACCGCCTCACCCACCGGCCCGGCACGCTGTCGGGGGGCGAACAGCAGCGGGTGGCGATTGCCCGCGCGCTGGTCATGCCTCCCTCGCTGCTGCTGGCGGACGAGCCGACCGGCGACCTCGACGAGCACACGGCGGACTCCCTCCACGACCTGCTCCGCCAGATGCACCGCGAGCAGGGGCTGACCGCCGTGATCGCCACCCACAACCTGCGCCTGGCCGCCATCTGCGACCGTGTCCTCCGTTTGGAGGACGGGCGTCTCCACGGGTGACAGGAGAAGGCTCAGGGCTCATG
>DAOPQX010000165.1:0-7368 GCA_035348395.1 Vicinamibacterales bacterium
ACGTGTTCGCCGCTCTGTCGGGGATTCCCCTTCACCTCGTCTCGCGCGCACCGGGCAGCCGCCACATCGCGTTCGTGCTTGCGGACGCCGACCTCCCGACTGCGACGGCCCGCCTGCACCACGCCTTCCTGTCGGCTCCGGTTTGGCACCACAGCCCCGCCGCCCTCAGGGTCGCCGCGGCGGGAGGTGCGAGATGAGTCTTTGAGGCCCCATACGTCGGGCGGCCGGCCGAGGCCGCCCCGAGGAGGATGGATCGATGTCTCGACACGGATCGTTCGGCCCCGCCACGACCGCGCTGCACGGCGGCCACACGCCAGACCCGGCCACCGGCGCCTGTGCCGTTCCGATCTACCAGACCGCGTCCTACGCGTTCGAGTCGGTGGACCAGGCCGCCGCGCTCTTCTCGCTCGAGAAGCCGGGCTACATCTACACCCGCATCGGCAACCCCACCACCGACGTTCTCGAGCGGAGGCTTGCCGAGATGGAGGGAGGGGTGGGCGCGCTGGCACTGGCGTCGGGCCAGGCGGCCATCACCGCCGCGGTGCTCACGGTCGCGCGCGCCGGCGACAACATCGTCTCCACCGCGTCGCTCTACGGCGGCACGGTCAACCTCTTCCACCACACGCTCGCGCGCATGGGCATCGAGGCCCGTTTCGTGGACACCTCCGACCCGGCCCGGGTTGCGGCGGCCATCGACGACAGGACCCGGCTCGTCTACACCGAGTCGATCGGCAACCCGCGCAACAACGTGGACGATCTCGAGGCCCTCGCCGGCACGGCCCACGCGGCCGGCGTCCCCTTCGTGGTGGACAACACCGTGACGCCTCACCTGCTCAGGCCTTTCGACCACGGCGCCGACCTCATCGTCTACTCGTTGACGAAGTTCGTCGGGGGCCACGGCACCTCCATCGGCGGCGCGCTGGTCGACTCGGGCCGGTTCGACTGGGCGAACGGCCGATTCCCCGAGTTCACGAGCCCCGACCCGTCGTACCACGGCCTGGTCTTCTGGGACGCCTTCGGCCTCCACGACCGTGCCGTGCTTCGAGGCGCCGCGTTCATCACCAAGGCCAGGGTGCAGGTGCTGCGGGACCTCGGCGCCTGCCTCTCGCCCTTCAACGCGTTCCTGTTCCTGCAGGGGCTCGAGACACTTCCCTACCGGATGGCGGCGCACGCATCGAACGCGAGGCGCGTGGCGGAGTGGTTGAGCGTCCACCCCGACGTCGCCTGGGTGAACTACCCGCTGCTGCCCGAGCACCCCGACCACGAGCGCGCCCGGCGCTACTTCCCCGCCGGCGCCGGCGCCATCGTCGGCTTCGGCATCCGCGGCGGCCGCGAGGCGGCCGAGCGGTTCATCTCCGGCGTCCGGCTGTTCAGCCACCTGGCGAACATCGGCGACGCGAAGAGCCTCGTCATTCACCCGGCGTCCACCACGCATCAGCAGCTGACGCCGGAGCAGCGGAAGGCCGCGGGCGTGACCGACGACTTCATCCGGCTCTCGGTGGGGATCGAGGACGCCGGTGACCTGATCGCCGATCTCGAGCAGGCCATCGCCAGGGCACGAAAGGTCACGGCGGCATGAACGACGAGGGAGAAGGCAGTGTCGGCCAGGTCGAGACGAGGATTGTCGAGGTGTGCACGGGCGGTCTGACGCTCGAGAGCGGGCGGCGCCTCGAATCGGTCGAGGTCGCCTACGAGCAATACGGCGAGATCGACGCGGAGCGCGACAACGTGGTGCTCGTGTGCCACGCGCTGTCAGGAGGCGCGCACGCGGCCGGATGGCATCCGGGCGCGCGGAAGCCCGGGTGGTGGGACAACCTGATCGGCCCCGGCAAGGCGTTCGACACCCGGAAATACTGCGTGATCTGCTCCAACGTGCTCGGCAGCTGCTACGGCACCACCGGCCCCTCGTCTGCTGAGCCGGCAACCGGCCGGCCCTACGGCAGCCGCTTCCCGGTGGTGACGGTCGGCGACATGGTGACCGTGCAGAAGGCCCTCCTCGATCGGCTCGGGATCCGCCGGCTGCTCGCCGTCGTTGGCGGATCGATGGGCGGGATGCAGGCGCTGCAGTGGGCCGTCGCCTGCCCCGCGTCGGTCCGCTCGGTGATCGCAATCGCTTCCTCCGCCCGGCACTCGCCCCAGCAGATTGCCTTCAACGAGATCGCCAGACGCGCGGTGACGGCCGACCCGGCCTGGTCGGGCGGCGACTACTATGGGAGCGAGCGGCCGGACCGCGGCCTGGCGGTCGCCCGGATGATCGGGCATGTCACCTACCTCTCCGCGGGCGGCATGGAGCGGAAGTTCGGCCGCAGGGCGGCGGCGCCCGCCCCGTCCTGGACGCTCGAGCCGGAGTTCGAGGTCGAGCGCTACCTCTCGCACCAGGGCCGGGAGTTCGCGGACCGCTTCGACGCCAACTCGCTCGTCTACCTCACGCGGGCCATCGACTACTTCGATCTGGGCGCGGGGTGGCCGTCGCTGACCGAGGCGTTCCGCGCGGCGCGCGCATCCTTCCTGCTGCTGACCTTCTCATCCGACTGGCTGTACCCGCCCTCTCAGCTGGCCGAGGTCGGCCGGGCTGCCAGCGACGCGGGCCGCGCTGTGGAGTACCACGAGATCCCGAGCGGCTACGGGCACGACGCGTTCCTGCTGGAGAGCGAGGCGCAGACTCCGATCATCCGCTCGTGGCTGGAGCGGGTGGCCGAGGCTTCCCGGCAGCCGCGCGTGTCGATGCCGGCACTGGCGAGGTCGAGGAGTTCTTCTTGCATCCCAGCCGGGGCAGGAGGGCGAGGTGGTTGAGCGGCCTCCCGCGACCGAGCGGGAGAAGATGCTGGCGGGTCAGTTGTACGACCCCTTCGACCCCGATCTGGTGGCCGGCCGCGAACGCGCGCGCGATCTCTGCCAGGCGCTGAACTCCTCCGGCGAGCGGCGGCAGGAGGAACGGCGCCGCATCCTGCGCGAGCTGTTCGCCAAGGGTGGAGAGTCGGTGTGGATGCAGCCCCCGTTCTTCTGCGACTACGGGGTGAACATCGAGCTGGGCGAGCGTGTCTTCTTCAACTTCAACTGCGTCGTTCTGGACGTGTGCCGCGTGCGAATCGGCGACTGCACGCTGTTTGGGCCGGCCGTGCAAATCTACACGCCGATGCACCCCTGGAACGCCGGGCAGCGCCGGGTGAGCGAGTTCGGCAAGCCCGTCGAGATCGGGTCTGACGTCTGGGTGGGGGGCGGCGCCATCATCCTGCCCGGAGTGAAGATCGGCTCGAGGACGGTGATCGGAGCGGGCAGCGTGGTCACGCGTGATCTTCCCGGCGACGTGTTTGCGGCGGGGAATCCGTGCCGGGTGATTCGGGAGATCCGCGAGTGATGCCGGCCGGGCCGGCACCGGCTGGCCCCGGCACTGGAAGCCGGGAGCGCCGCCCAAGAAGCCGGCGCTCGAAGCCGACCCGCCCGCTCACCCGCGGCGCGCCCGTTCGATCGTGGCGACGTCGATCTTCCTCATCGGCATCATCGCCTCGAACGCGCGCCTCGCTTCGTCGCCGCCGGCCGCGAGCGCCTCGGTGAGGACCCTCGGCGTGATCTGCCAGGACACGCCCCACCTGTCCTTGCACCAGCCGCAGGCGCTCTCCTGGCCGCCGTTCCCCACGATCGCGTTCCAGTAGCGATCGGTCTCTTCCTGGTCCTCGGTGGCGATCTGGAACGAGAACGCCTCGTTGTGCTGGAACACGGGGCCGCCGTTCAAGCCCACGCAGGCGACGCCGGCGACGACGAACTCGACCGTCAGCACGTCGCCCTTCTTCCCGCCGGGAAAGTCGGCGGGCGCGCGGAGAATCGCACCCATCCTGCTGTCGGGAAAGGTTGCGGTGTAGAAGCGGGCCGCGGCCTCGGCGTCCTTGTCGTACCAGAGGCAAATCGTGTTCTTCGCCATCTGCTCGTCCTTTCCGCACCGGGGGGAGCGATGCGGACGCTGGGTGCAGATTCCGTGCCGCTGGCTGATGCGTCCCTCCCCTGCTTCTACCTGGCGGCGGGCGCCGCCGGCGCGGGCCCGGGAACCTTACCCTGCGACTCCACCACGCGCCTGGCGATGAGGTTCTCGACCCTGGCGCCGTTGCGCAGGCTGTCGATGTAGGCCGCCCGCAGCAGCTGCTCGCGGCGCGACTTGAGCGACTCCCTGATGGCGTCCTTGACGCCCGGCGTCTCGAGGTCCTTCTGGCCCGCGGAATCCTTCCCGAGAACGAGGACGATGAGGAACCCGTTGCCGTCGCCGATCGCCTGAGCCGCGCCGGGCTTGGCCTTGAGCACCGCGTCACGCAACCGCGGCGGGTACTTCTGGATGACCGAGAGCGGGATGAACCCGAGGTCGCCGCCGCGCAGTGCGCTCTGCGGGTCCTCCGAGTAGTCGGCCGCCACCTCGCCGAACTGGGCGCCGCTCTTCAGCTTCTCCATGATCATCCGGTACTTCTGCACCGACTCGAGGGCCGTCGTCGCATCGCTCCCGGTTCGGTTGTTGACCTGCTCCTCCTTCACCGGCGTCACGACGATCTGGGCGACGCGGTACGCGTCCTCCGTCCGGTTGAACTGCGGCTTGTTCGCCTCGTAGAAGGCCGAGATCTCCTGGTCGGTCACCGAGACCTTCGACGACACCTCGCGCTCGAAGAGCTTGCGGATGAGCATCTCGCGGTGCAGTCCCTCCCTGATGTCGGCCTCTGTCAGGTTCCGCCTCGCCAGTTCCTGCTTGAAGGTCTCCTCCGGGATGTTCTTCCGCGCCTCGGCTATCGCCGTGTCGAGCTCGGGCTGCGGCACGTCGATCGCGAGGTCCCGGGCCTTTGCCAGGAAGATCTCCTGCGAGATCAGGTCGTCGAGAAGGGCCAGCTTGGCCGCGAACATCTCGTCCTCGCCGAGCGGCTGGCCGCCCTGTTCGCTTCGCCGAAGGGCCTTGTCCACATCGTCGGCCGTGATCTCGTGAGCGTTCACCACGGCCCAGGCGTTGGCCGAGGCGGGCTTGTCCGCCGGCTTCGAGCCGCAGGCCGCTGCCGCGGCGGCCAGCGCGATGGTCGTGAGTGCGAGCCGCCATCCGGCGGACGTGAAGATGCGAAGGTAACTGGTCATCGTTGACATTCCATGAGCTGGACGCTGCTTCTACCTGCTCCCCGATTGTTTCACCTGCCAGCCAACCGTGTCTCTTCGGCGCGGCCGCCGCAGGCCTGCCCGAACCTCGCGGTGCCCGAGGATTGTAGCACCGCGGCACGGGCCTACCCTGGCATTGGCCGGCCGTCCGCTTGCCGGGCCGGGCTGCTCGCGTCGCCACCGAACCCTGAAGACGTCCCCTTCGTTTCTTCAGAACAGGGATGGAGGGCCCCGATGCGAATCCGCGTTCTCTCGCTTCTGTTCGTGTTGGTCTTGACCCTGGGGACGGCCGCCCACGACCTTGACATCACCGGCAAGTGGCGCGGCACGGCGGCAACCGGAACCGAGATTGCCCTTGACCTGGCGACGGACGGCTCGACGGTGACGGGCACCGTGAGCCTGAACCGCGCCGATCCCCGGCCGATTTCGGACGGGCGGTTCGAGGACAACCACCTCTCCTTCACCATGCCCTCGATGTTCGGGAACGACACGGTGACGGTCAGCGGAACGCTGGAGGAAAACGAACTGGCGCTGGTGCTCGAGAGCGAGCGGGGCACGACCACCGCCCGGCTGAAGCGCGAACCCGCGTCCTGACCCGGCAAATCCGCAAACCGAGGCGGCCTCCCATCGCGAGCGTGACTACCAGCCACGCGACCCCACAAGTACGTTGCGCGGCCGGCTGGTGACAGGTCACCATTCATGGCGTTGGCGACGGTATACCTGTCGCTGCCGGCCACCGAAGACCCCCAGCATGCGGAGGAAGACACATGACGAGGCGAGACTTCGTGGCCGCGGGCCTGGCGTTGGCCGGGGTTCCGCCGTCGCGCCTGGCCGCGGCCGATACGCCGGCTGGCCCCGTGCCGGCACCGAAGACCGGCGTCCGGGTTGGCATGGCCCAGATCCTGGTGAAGGCCAGCGCCGCGGACGAGAACCTGGCCAGGGCCGAGGCGGCCGTGGCCAGGGCCAAGGCTCTCGACTGCGATTTCGTGGTGCTGCCCGAATGCCTCGATCTCGGCTGGACCAACCCCGCGGCCCGGCAGCTGGCCACCGCGATCCCCGGGCCCTTCAGCGACCGGCTGGCCGAGGCGGCGCGCAAGCACGCCATCCACGTCGTGGCGGGCCTTCACGAGCGTGACGGGGAACGGCTCTTCAACGCCTCCGTGCTCTTCGACGACACCGGGCGGCTCTTGCACAAGCACCACAAGATCAACGAGCTCGACATTGCCTGGGACCTGTACACGCGCGGCGACTCGCTCGCCGTCGCGCCGACCCGTTTCGGCAAGGTGGCCATCTCGATCTGCGCCGACAACGCCCCCGCCTCGGTCTCCCTCGGCCATGCGGTCGGCCATCTTGGGGCGCGGATGCTCCTCTCCCCCTGCGCGTGGGCGGTACCCGCTGACTACGACCCGGTGAAGGAGCCCTACGGCTGGAACGTGTGGGACGATTCGTACCCCGACATCGCGCGGCGCCACCGGATGCCCGTGATCGGGGTCTCCAACGTCGGGGCGATGGAGGCCGGCCCCTGGAAGGGCCGGTTGTGCATCGGGAGTTCGCTGGCTGTCTCAGGGCACGGCACGGTGCTGGCCCGGGGTCCTTACGGGGTGGATGCCGAGGCCCTCGTCACCGTCGATCTGCCACTCGCGGCTGCCGGCTGACACCCCGAGCGGCGGAGGAGAAACGACGCTCCCTCAGTGCGAGCCCGAGCCGGTGGGTGTCAGCTTCAGAAGGCGGCCGCTGCCCCCCTGGCGCCCGTCCTCGAGCAGCCAGATGGCGCCGTCCGGTCCCTCCTCGGGCTCGCGGATGCGCTCCCCCATCGGCCACTGATCGCCCTTCCTGGCATTGGTGCCGTCGATGTCGACGCGGATCAGCGCCCGGCTGGAAAGGCCGCCGATGAACAGGTCGCCCTTCCACTGCGGCCAGAGCTTGCCCGAGTAGACCATCAGCCCGGCCGGCGAGATGACGGGATTCCAGGACACCTTGGGCTTCTCGAACTCGGGGCGCGTGCTGTGGTCGGGGATGGGCCGGCCGTCGTAGTGATCGCCGTCTGACACGATCGGGTAGCCGTAGTTGCGGCCGGGCAGGATCAGGTTCACCTCGTCACCGCCCCGCGGTCCCATCTCCTGTTCCCACAGGTTGCCGCTCTCGTCGAAGGCGATGCCGAGCTGGTTGCGATGACCGTAGGACCAGACGGCCGGATGGAAGCCCTTGGCGGCAAGCGGGTTCCCCGCCGCGGGCGTGCCGTCGTCGCGG